>NZ_JBDGAB010000127.1:0-1006 GCF_040910705.1 Blautia sp. RTP21359st1_E11_RTP21359_211015 | reverse complement strand
GCTGAAACGCGCCACCGAAACTAAGGAATCTGAAAAGATTGGTAGAGGAGCATTGCATGCGGGAAGAAGCAGTACCGTAAGGAGCTGTGGACTGCATGGAAGAGAGAATGCCGGAATGAGTAGCGAGATAGAGGTGGGAATCCTCTAGGCCGAATATCCAAGGTTTCCAGGGTAAAGCTGATCTGCCCTGGGTGAGTCGGGACCTAAGGTGAGGGCGAGAGCCGTAGCCGATGGACAACAGGTTGATATTCCTGTACTGCAGTATGACAGAACTGTGGGGACACGTAAGGAGAGCGGGAGCCGGGAATGGAAAGCCCGGTACAAGCGAGGTACCAGTCACATAGGAAAATCCGTGTGGCAATGGGAAGACGTGATGTGGAGCGAAGATTAGTAGCGAAGCCCGTGAGCCATGCGTCAAGAAAAGCCGCTATCGTTCATATTGTACCCGTACCGTAAACCGACACAGGTGGATGAGGAGAGAATCCTAAGGCCGGCGGAAGAAGTATTGCCAAGGAACTCGGCAAAATGGCCCCGTAACTTAGGGAGAAGGGGTGCCTGCGAGAGCAGGCCGCAGAGAATAGGCTCAAGCAACTGTTTAGCAAAAACACAGGTCTATGCGAAACCGAAAGGTGAGGTATATGGGCTGACGCCTGCCCGGTGCTGGAAGGTTAAGAGGAGAGGTTAGACGTAAGTCGAAGCTTTGAATTTAAGCCCCAGTAAACGGCGGCCGTAACTATAACGGTCCTAAGGTAGCGAAATTCCTTGTCGGGTAAGTTCCGACCCGCACGAAAGGCGTAATGATTTGAGCGCTGTCTCGGCAATACATCCGGTGAAATTGAAGTGCCAGTGAAGATGCTGGCTACCCGCGCCAGGACGGAAAGACCCCATGGAGCTTTACTCCAGTTTGGCACTGGGGTCCGGTGTTGCATGTACAGGATAGGTGGGAGGCTGAGAAACGGTAACGTCAGTTGCCGCGGAGCCGCTGTTGGGATACCACCCTTGTGAT
>NZ_JBDGAB010000126.1:0-945 GCF_040910705.1 Blautia sp. RTP21359st1_E11_RTP21359_211015 | reverse complement strand
CCCTCCGGGGTGGTAAGGCCCAGGACGATCCAGTCATCATTGGAATGGATCGTCTGTGAGCTCCATTCCCTAAGATCATTGAAGGAATAGGCTAGTCCGGAGGTGTTTTTGAAGGAGAGAGAATCTCCGTTATAAAGCTCTCCGAGATCAATGTATGCATCTTCGTCTGTTTTATCCAGGATTTCCTTGGCTGAGATTCCGGACAGGATTGTGGAAGCTTTTGAGTAAAAGCTGTCAGCAAAGGCAGAGGTCTGGAAATAATCCTTTGTTTTAAGATCCTCGGCAGAGTCCATCTGTATACCTGCCTGGATCACCAGTGCCGCTGAAAAGACCATGATCAGAGGCAGGATAAGGGCAAGGACAAGAGCAGGAATGCGCATAAATGAACGGTTTTTTCCCGTATGTTTATTTTTATTCATAATACCCCTTTCTGAAGTACAGATACTTCATGGCCGGCTGGCTCACCGGCTCAGTTTTTCGATTTTATAACCCAGGCCCCAGATAACTTTCAGATAGCGGGGATCCCTGGGGTTGATCTCAATCTTTTCGCGAATGTGACGGACGTGGACGGCTACCGTGTTATCCGCGGCCAGAGCATCTTCATTCCAGATGCTCTCGTAGATCTGCGTGGTGGAAAAAACATGTCCGGGATTTTTCATGAGAAGAAGCAGGATATTATATTCGATGGGCGTCATCCGTACCGCTTCTCCATCTACCAGCACCTCTTTTTTGTCATCGTTTACCGTAAGACCTCCGGTTGTGTAGATGTGTTCTGATGCTGCCGGTGCAGCGGAGCCAAGCTGTGTGTACCGGCGCAGCTGGGATTTTACCCTGGCGATCAGCTCCAGAGGATTGAAAGGTTTGGTGATATAGTCATCTGCACCGATGTTAAGGCCAAGGATTTTGTCCGTGTCTTCAGATTTTGCGGACAGGATGATGATGGGC
>NZ_JBDGAB010000125.1:0-1227 GCF_040910705.1 Blautia sp. RTP21359st1_E11_RTP21359_211015 | reverse complement strand
TTTATACATTTATCTTACACCAATATTGTCTTTTCATCTTATTAATAAGATATTTATCTTTCATTTACAATATTATTTGAGTACATTTACGTGATTATAAATCACAATTAAAATGAAGCAAGAAACTAAAAGAAAGATTGAGATCAGCAACCTACATGAATTTGCTGATTCATTAATATTGATAGATAACCGGATAGACCGTTGTAAAAAACATCAGGCCAGTACCATTGTTCTTATTGCAATTTCTGCTGTTATATGTGGCGCTGATACTTGGAATTCAATAGAAGACTTTGGTAAAAGTAAAGAATCTTTTTTTGCAGCCAAGCTTTCCAATTTTAATGGTATCCCTTCCCATGATACATTTAATCGCTTTTTCTCGGCATTAGATCCTTTAAAATTTGAAGAATCTTATAGGCAATGGGTCCAAAGCATTCTCAAATGTTATTCGGGGCATATAGCCATTGATGGTAAAACCATACGAGGAGCCTATGAATCCGAAGAGGACAAGCGTCGTCGTAAACAAGGAGTACTTCCTGATTCGAATACGGGAAAATACAAATTGCATGTTATTAGTGCATTTGCAACAGAACTGGGAATCTCCCTTGGACAGTTATGCACACAAGAAAAGGAAAATGAGATAGTTGTCATTCCTGAATTATTAGATATGTTGTGTATAAAAGATTGTATTATTACAATTGACGCTTTAGGATGCCAGCGTACAATTGCAGAGAAAGTCATAAAGGGAGAAGGTGACTACATTTTTATAGTGAAAGATAATCAACCGAAATTAAAGGAAATAGTACTGTCAGTAACAGAAAGTATTGTATCAAAAGGTACAACAGTACGATTTGACAAATATGAGACGCATGAAGAAGGACATGGCAGGAATGAGTCGAGAATCTGCTATTGCTGCAACGATCCTGGTTTCCTGGGAGCAGATATTAGAAAGAAGTGGAAAAAATATACGGTCTTTTGGATATATTGAGAATACCAGAAATACAAACAAAGGCACTACAGTGGAAAAAAGATGTTTTATATCTTCCTTGGAACCTGATGCGCAGAAGATACTTAAAAATAGTAGAGAACACTGGGAAATTGAGAATAATCTACATTGGCAGCTAGATGTCAATTTCCATGAAGATAATACCAGAAGAAGAAATATATCAGCATTAAACTTCTCCGTACTGGCGAAAATTGCATTGGCTACATTAAGAAACAACAAAAGAG
>NZ_JBDGAB010000124.1:0-1227 GCF_040910705.1 Blautia sp. RTP21359st1_E11_RTP21359_211015 | reverse complement strand
CTGCCACTCAAAATGTGATTAAACATACTCACATCGAGATAATGCGGATTCTCACGAATACCGCTTACTGTTTCTTTGTGTATGCTTTTGAGTAACCGGAGTTATCTCTACTCACAGATCCTAAGTACACTCCACAGTCGTTAATTCCCGAAATAGCCTTCGGTACATACTTACGTTTGCGGGATCATGCAACTTCGTAAGTCTCTGCATCTCTCAGATTCCGTGCTGCATTGAGATCTCTGTCCTCAATATATCCACATGTGCATCTGTAGATCCTGTCTGAAAGTTTCAGATCTTTTTTAATACAGCTGCAGCAGTGGCAGATCCTGGAAGATGGATACCATCGGTCAACTACCCTCAGTTCGATTCCATATTCAGCACATTTTATTTTCAATTTTGTCCGGAATTCATAGAATTTCTGGGACGCAACTGCTTTTGAGAGATGCCGGTTCTTCATCATCCCGGATATGTTCAGATCCTCGATCGTTATATGAGACGGCTTGGTTTTCACTATCTCAGATATTACCTTGTTGATATGATCTGTACGGATATTTTCTATCCGATGATGAAGTTTCTGTACTTTAAGCTTTTGTTTGCATATATTTGCTCTTTGAGTGGTCTCCCCTTTCTTTAAGTTCTCATATTTACGGGAAAGCTTTCGCTGTGCCCGTCTTAATTGTTTCTCAAGTTTTCTAATCCGTGCTGTTTTATTGATATTTCTGTATACAGTTCCATTTGATACAACTGCAAAGTCTTTCAGCCCCAGATCAATTCCAATCCCATCAGTGAAATTTCCATCTGCTTCCGGAGCAGGTATATCGACAAGTGCAGACACATAATATCTGCCTGCTTTCATGGAAACTGCCCCGCTTCGGATCACATATCCATCCTTAGAGGTCGGAATGTAACCTTTTTCTTTCAGCCTTACCCAGCCAAGTGTTGGGATCTTGATCCTGTGACGTTCACAGAGACAGTCTTTGGGATTATTCTTTACAAAATACATTTTTACATCAGATCTTCCTTTTTTCTTATATCTCGGGAAACTAGTCTGATGATGAAAAAATCTTGAAAAAGCGGTACAGGCATTTTCGATTGCATTCTTTACCGATTTGGAACTGACTTCTCTGATCCAGAAATATTCCGGATGCCCTGGAAGGTATTCATTGTTCAGCCATACACTGAACGACTTGCCGCTCATAAATCTTTCACCGGCATCATAACGTTCTT
>NZ_JBDGAB010000123.1:0-1232 GCF_040910705.1 Blautia sp. RTP21359st1_E11_RTP21359_211015 | reverse complement strand
GCCATAACCTTCTCCTTGTTTCGTATAGCTGATTTTCTTGTTACGTAAAACGTTTCGTTTTTTGTTAAGACTATCTTACCGCATCCGAAGCAGCTTTTCAAGTAAAATCATAGGGCAAAAATCATTTTTCCTATTTTTTACAATTATTCCGTCTTGTTTTTGTGTACTTTTTCGTATTAGGTTTTGTTAAACGTTTCATTTTTATCAATTTTCTGTACAATATGCTCGTTTTTTCTGATACTTTATGTGTAAAAAATGCCATGTGTATTGAGGCATTTTCTTTTTCATGATATAATATGAAAATACTATATTATCTGTAAATGCATCAGAACCGGAGGCTTTACATGAACGTTACGATCAATGATATCGCCCGTGCGACAGGCCTGTCCACCGCAACGATCTCCAAATATATAAACCACAAAAAAATACGGGAAGAAAATCGTATCCTTATAGAAAAGGCAATTCAGGAGCTTGGATATACCCCAAACCGGAATGCCCAGCTTCTTCGTGCCAAAAACACACATACCATCGGTATCCTGATCTCAGATCTTGGTAATTATTTCTGGGGCGAGCTTGTCAATTCCATTATCAAGCATTTCACGGATCATGGCTATACAGTTATTGTCTGTTCTTTCTTTTTTGAACATCAGAAGGAGATCGATACGATACAGGATATTATCTCCCAGCACTTTGACGGAGTTATCATGCTCCCATCCTGCTGGCATGATGATCTGTACCAGCTTTTGCAAAATGCCGGCATACCGGTTGTAATGCTCGATCAGATTCCTGCTTCCATGAGACATTTTCCTGTAGACTGTGTTATTTCTGATAATTACAAAGGCGGTGCACTGCTGGCAGAGCACCTTTTGGAAAAAGGCCACACAAAGGTCTGGATCATGGAACAGTATCTGGACGCCTACACGATCGAGCAGCGGATCCGGGGCTTTGTGGATGTATATCAGAAAAATGGCATTGACCTTCTGAAACAGCAGGATTCTTTCCCCCCTGTTTCTTTTGGTTCCACTGCTGAAACTGTCATCCAGAGCAACCTGCATTTCCAGAAGCTTATTGATTCTTCCGATCCCCCTACTGCTGTTTTTTTTGACTGCTATCTCTCCGCAATGGGTGGTTTAAGTGCTGCCAGCCAGGCACGGCTTTCCGTTCCTCAGGATATTTCCTTTGTGTGCTTTGACGATGATCCGCTTTTCAAGACCATGAGTGCGACTATGACC
>NZ_JBDGAB010000122.1:0-1246 GCF_040910705.1 Blautia sp. RTP21359st1_E11_RTP21359_211015 | reverse complement strand
CCCATGAGCAGGTTGAAGGTGCGGTAAGACGCACTGGAGGACCGAACCAGGGCACGTTGAAAAGTGCTTGGATGACTTGTGGGTAGCGGAGAAATTCCAAACGAACTTGGAGATAGCTGGTTCTCTCCGAAATAGCTTTAGGGCTAGCGTCGACATAAAGATTCTTGGAGGTAGAGCACTGTTTGGGTGAGGGGTCCATCCCGGATTACCAATCTCAGATAAACTCCGAATGCCAAAGAATTATGGTCGGCAGTCAGACTGCGAGTGCTAAGATCCGTAGTCGAAAGGGAAACAGCCCAGACCACCAGCTAAGGTCCCAAAATAATTGTTAAGTGGAAAAGGATGTGGGGTTGCACAGACAACTAGGATGTTAGCTTAGAAGCAGCTATTCATTCAAAGAGTGCGTAATAGCTCACTAGTCGAGTGACCCTGCGCCGAAAATGTACCGGGGCTAAAACAATTTACCGAAGCTGTGGATACCTTTATAGGTATGGTAGGAGAGCGTTCTATGTGTGGAGAAGGTGTACCGTGAGGAGCGCTGGAACGCATAGAAGTGAGAATGCCGGTATGAGTAGCGAAAGACAGGTGAGAATCCTGTCCACCGTAAGACTAAGGTTTCCAGGGGAAGGCTCGTCCGCCCTGGGTTAGTCGGGACCTAAGGAGAGACCGAAAGGTGTATCCGATGGACAACAGGTTGATATTCCTGTACTAGAGTATGTAGTGATGGAGGGACGCAGTAGGCTAACTAAAGCAGACGAATGGAAGTGTCTGTCTAAGCAGTGAGGTGTGAATTGAGTCAAATGCTTAATTCTATAACATTGAGCTGTGATGGGGAGCGAAGTTTAGTAGCGAAGTTAGTGACGTCACACTGCCAAGAAAAGCTTCTAGCGTTAAACATACTCTACCCGTACCGCAAACCGACACAGGTAGTCGAGGCGAGTAGCCTCAGGTGAGCGAGAGAACTCTCGTTAAGGAACTCGGCAAAATGACCCCGTAACTTCGGGAGAAGGGGTGCTGACTTTACGTCAGCCGCAGTGAATAGGCCCAAGCAACTGTTTATCAAAAACACAGCTCTCTGCTAAATCGTAAGATGATGTATAGGGGGTGACGCCTGCCCGGTGCTGGAAGGTTAAGAGGAGTGCTTAGAGGTAACTCGAAGGTATGAATTGAAGCCCCAGTAAACGGCGGCCGTAACTATAACGGTCCTAAGGTAGCGAAATTCCTTGTCGGGTAAGTTCCGACCCGC
>NZ_JBDGAB010000121.1:0-1466 GCF_040910705.1 Blautia sp. RTP21359st1_E11_RTP21359_211015 | reverse complement strand
GGTTTTAACTGCTCCTATAAAACTGCAGATGAAACAGAAAAGCTTCTTGCAAAGGAAGTGCAGGCATATGTTCTTACCGTTGATACAAGAAACAACGGAAAAGAGAGCATTACCGCAAAAGAAGCCGGCCTGGTCTACAAGCCGGATGGCGGAGCCAAAAAGCTGATCAAGAAACAGGACCGGTACAAATGGTTCCTTGCTTTTAATCAGAAGAAAAAATATACACTGGCAACGGATACTGCTTATGAAGATCAGAACAAGCTGACAGAGGCTGTGAAGAATCTGAAATGCATGCAGAAGGACAATATGGAAAAGCCTGCAGACGCATGCATTAAGGATAATGGCGAAACCTACGAGATCCAGCCGGAAAAAGAAGGAACGACCCTGGATACAAAAAAGGTTCAGAATGTGATCCGTGCAGCTGTTTCCGCAGGAGACAAAACAGTTAGTCTGGAAAAGAAAAACTGCTACAAAAAACCATCGATATATAAAGACGATGAAGCTCTGAAAAAAGATTGTGACCAGATGAACAAGCTTACCAGCTGCGTGATCACCTATGATTTTTCGGACCGGTCGGAACAGCTTGACCGAAATACCATCAAAGACTGGCTGGTCAGGGACGCAAACGGAGATTATATAGTAAATAAAGATCAGGTTGCAGCTTATGTGAACAGCCTGGGATATAAATATGATACCTTTGGCTGCACGAGGACATTTACCACCTACGATGGCCGCCAGAAAACCATTAAAGGCGGTGATTACGGATGGGCTATCGATCAGACCGCAGAGACTGAATGGCTTTATAATGCCATTCTTGCAGGAACTACAGAAGTGAGACAGCCGGCGTATGCTTACAGCGGACTTTGCAGAGATACCAATGATATCGGAAATACATATGTAGAGATTGACCTGACCAACCAGAGAATGGTATTCTATAAAGACGGACAGCTTCTGGTAGATACACCGGTAGTTACCGGCTGTGTCCGAAAGGGCCATTCCACACCAACCGGATGCTTTGCACTGGATGCCATGCGTTCACCGGCAGTTTTGAAGGGACCTGGATATGCATCACCGGTTACATACTGGATGCCGTTTTCCGGAGGAGTCGGAATCCATGACGCAAGCTGGCGTTCACAGTATGGCGGGCAGATCTATATCACAAATGGTTCTCATGGCTGTGTAAACACCCCGAAGGATAAGGCGGCAATCATTTATAATAATATTAGTGTAGGAGTACCAATCGTAGTTTATGAATAAGAGATTAAAAGAAATATTAAAACAATACGAAGAAAGAAAACACAAGATCATCAAGGGAGATGAAAGTATGAATATCGTTGTATTGGCAGGCGGAACCAGTACAGAAAGAGAGATCTCCATCGTAACAGGAACCGGTGTCTGCAAGGCACTTCGTAAAAAAGGTCATAATGCCATTCTTGTAGATATTTTCTGTGGACTGGAGCCGGTGG
>NZ_JBDGAB010000120.1:0-1492 GCF_040910705.1 Blautia sp. RTP21359st1_E11_RTP21359_211015 | reverse complement strand
GAGTGTGTGAAACTTTTTCTGTAAATAGCTAATAACAGCAAGGTCTTCTATGGTAAAATATAAATCATAGGAGGCCTTTTATTATGGCAAGAAGAGAAAAGAAACCTGTACACAAAGTAGTAATGACAGAAGGAAAGCGAAACATCATTCAGCAACTTCTTCGGGAGTATGATATTGAAACCGCTGAAGATATCCAGGATGCGCTTAAGGATCTGCTTGGCGGCACTATCAAAGAGATGATGGAAGCAGAAATGGATGATCATCTTGGCTACCAGAAATCTGAACGATCTGATAGCGATGATTACCGCAATGGATATAAATCAAAGCGTGTAAACAGCAGCTATGGCAGCATGGATATCGATGTTCCACAGGACCGTAAATCAACATTTGAGCCACAGATTGTAAAGAAACGTCAGAAGGATATTTCTGATATCGATCAGAAGATTATTTCCATGTATGCAAAAGGAATGACGACTCGGCAAATATCAGAAACCATCGAAGATATCTACGGTTTTGAAACATCAGAAGGCTTTATTTCAGACGTTACAGATAAAATCCTGCCTCAGATCGAAGACTGGCAAAATCGACCGCTGGATGAGGTATATCCGATCCTCTATATAGATGCCATCCATTATTCCGTACGCGATAATGGAGTGATCAGAAAGCTAGCTGCCTACGTCATTCTTGGCATCAACACAGAAGGAAAAAAAGAGGTTCTTTCAATCACTGTCGGTGATAATGAAAGTTCAAAGTACTGGCTGTCTGTTCTGAATGAGCTGAAGAATCGTGGTGTAAAGGATATCCTGATTATCTGCGCTGACGGTCTTAGTGGCATTAAAGAGGCAATTGCCGCTGCATTTCCAAAAACAGAGTATCAGAGATGTATTGTACATCAGGTAAGAAACACGCTAAAATATGTTCCGGATAAGGACAGAAAAGCGTTCGCTTCCGACCTAAAAACGATTTACCACGCTTCCGATGAAGAGAAGGCTAGACTGGCTCTGGATCGAGTTACTGAAAAATGGACCGCAAAATACCCAAATTCCATGAAACGCTGGTATGATAACTGGGATGCAATAACACCGATTTTTAAGTTCTCACCGGATGTCAGAAAGGTTATTTACACGACAAATGCTATCGAAAGTCTGAATTCTACCTACCGTAAGCTCAACCGTCAAAGAAGCGTATTTCCAAGTGATACAGCGCTCCTGAAAGCCCTGTATCTGGCAACTTTCGAAGCCACGAAAAAATGGACTATGAGCATTCGGAACTGGGGACAGGTCTACGGCGAACTCAGCATTATGTATGAGGGACGACTCCCAGAATAACAGAATCTATATGCATGATGCGAAGGACGCTTTTGACGTCTGCTCTTGACATGCCCGAAATCATGTCGTATATATATAGCAAGAGCTGGAAGCTCCAATTTAGCGCTTCCAGCTCAATCATTATCATAGAAGATTATTATTTACAGACTTTTCTTCATAGTCTC
>NZ_JBDGAB010000119.1:0-1567 GCF_040910705.1 Blautia sp. RTP21359st1_E11_RTP21359_211015 | reverse complement strand
CCGTCACACCATAAAGGTGCTCCGACTGCTCGTGGGCGCACGGTTTCAGGTACTGTTTCACTCCCCTCCCGGGGTGCTTTTCACCTTTCCCTCACGGTACTGGTGCGCTATCGGTCACAGGGTAGTACTCAGGCTTGGATGGTGGTCCACCCAGGTTCGGACCGGGTTTCACGTGCCCGGCCCTACTCAGGGACCGCGTCGCGCCGTCCGGTCTGGGTTCGCGTACGGGGCTGTCACCCGCTGCGGCCGGCCCTCCCATGCCGTTCCGCTCCCCAGCCGGACCTGCGCCCGGGGGCGGCAGCCCCCGGATGCGCGGCCCTGCAACCCCGTCGGCGGAACCCCTGCCGGGTATGCCCGCTCGACGGTTTGGCCATCGGTCCCCTTTCGCTCGCCGCTACTCGGGGAGTCTCGAGATTGATTTCCTCTCCTCCGGGTACTTAGATGTTTCAGTTCCCCGGGTTGTCCTCCCCCCGCCTATGTGTTCAGCGGGGGGATATGCACACTGCTGTGCATGGGTTCGCCCATTCGGAGACCCCCGGGTCGAAGGATGTGTGCTCCTCGCCGGGGATTATCGCAGCTTGCCGCGTCCTTCATCGGCTCCCTGTGCCAAGGCATCCGCCGTGCGCCCGTGGTATCTTGCGGGACCGCATCGGGCCCGCGGGATATCCACGTGTCGCTAAAATAAATTAATCGATATCATGAATAGCGCTCGTATGTCGCAATTCGGGTATCTCATACCGCGGCACAGTAGTTGAACTGTGCTCGCGATCAGATGCTCCTCACTCATATATAAGTGAATTCTTCTTGTTTGGATCGGATGAATGATTGCTATCATTCTGTCTGATAAATCGCAGAAAAGAATCGAGTCTGGAAGAATTGGATCTTCCATCTCTCTCCTATCGCTATGCGGCTCTCAAGGTACGCGGGTGCGACCCCGGGGACCGGGTGCTGCGGGGACTTACTCCGGGCGACATCAACCGGACGGGCTCCTGCCCTCTATTCGAGTTAAAGTGTTTTCTCTCTAGAAGATTTATCTCCCTAGAAAGGAGGTGATCCAGCCGCACCTTCCGGTACGGCTACCTTGTTACGACTTCACCCCCCTCACCCTCCACACCTTCGGCGCCTCCCCCCTTGCGGTTGGGCCGGCGACTTCGGGTGCAGACGACTCGGGTGGTGTGACGGGCGGTGTGTACAAGGCCCGGGAACGCATTCACCGCGGCATGCTGATCCGCGATTACTAGCAACTCCGACTTCATGGGGGCGGGTTGCAGCCCCCAATCCGAACTGGGGCCGGCTTTCCGGGATCCGCTCCCCCTCGCGGGGTGGCATCCCTCTGTACCGGCCATTGTAGCACGTGTGCAGCCCAGGGCATAAGGGGCATGATGACTTGACGTCGTCCCCGCCCTCCTCCGCCTTGACGGCGGCGGTCCCGCGTGGGTTCCCGGCATCACCCGATGGCAACACGCGGCGGGGGTTGCGCTCGTTGCGGGACTTAACCCAACATCTCACGACACGAGCTGACGACAGCCATGCACCACCTGTATGGGCCTGCCTCTTATACACATCT
>NZ_JBDGAB010000118.1:0-1669 GCF_040910705.1 Blautia sp. RTP21359st1_E11_RTP21359_211015 | reverse complement strand
AGTGAATAAAAAGTGCCTGTTTGCCGTGGTAATTGTGCTTGTAAGTCTTATATGCTTATCGGCCTGCGGTGCGCTCCGCGATACCGCCGATAAAAATAAGGCGTTAAATGAATCTCTGCCGTATTATGAGCTGAACGCCGCAAACTATGATGAAATTTCATATAACGGCCTGACATATACCATAACGGATGAATGTCTTGAAATGTCAGAACTGCAAGAAGAAATCGGGCAGGTATCGAAACGCTTCAAAAATGTGGCGGGGGAAGATTTCAGTTTCGGCTACGTTTACAGTATTGTGGATGTGGATATAAGCAATGCCGTAGCTGTAAATATCAACAATGAATATCGGAAAGCTGACATTAAAAATAATGATGAGTAACCTCGACAATGTGGTATAATGGGGCGGGAGGTGATTTTTTGACCCACTTACTTGTAGTTGACGATGAAGTTTCTATCTTGGAATTGATTAAGAACAGTTTGGGGAAAGATGGATATTTGATAACAGTCTGTCAAAATGCGGATGATGTAGACATCAAAAAGCTGCATTTCTATGACCTCATTCTTTTGGATGTGATGATGCCTGGCACAGACGGGTTTGAGTTTTGCAAACAGATCAGGAATATGGTAGACTGCCCGATTCTCTTTCTGACCGCAAAGACATTAGAGGAAGATATATTGTTTGGATTGGGCATCGGTGCGGATGATTATATTACGAAACCTTTTCGTATTCAGGAGCTTCGCGCCCGTGTCGCGGCACATTTACGCAGAGAAAAAAGGGAGCATCACAGCACACTTTCATTTGAGCCTGATATAAGATTTGACCTTTCCGCAAAGGTACTGTATGTTTCAGAACAGCCGGTTCCCCTTACCAAAAGCGAGTATTCAATCTGTGAATACCTTGCGAAAAACCGGGGACAGGTTTTTACAAAAGAACAAATCTATGAAGCCGTTTTCGGGTTTGATGGAATAGGCGATAACTCTACGATCTCAACGCATATAAAAAATATTCGTGCGAAATTGGAGCATTTCAAAATAAGTCCGATCAGCACCGTATGGGGGATAGGATATAAATGGGAGTGAAAAAGAAACCTACATTGAAAATATTGTTTCGCCAGTTTGCTATCTCCCTCATTGTCATGCTGGTAGCGGCAATTATTGTCCCTTTTGGTTTGGAGGGACTTGCTGTAAATGCTGGATTAGCTACAAGAGCAAATCTAAGTGAATTGCAGGTAAAAGAGATCATTCCAACGCTGACGATTGCCCCGGATATTACAAAGGTTGTGATTCCACAGGGATGCGGCTACTTAATTCTGGACAAGAACTTTAATGAGCTTTACAGCAATATGGACGATGATGAAAAAGAAATTGCCCTGCTGTACGCAAAGGGAGAATATATTGAATATGCTACGGGGAGGCAGTTTGCACTTGTTGTCCGGGAAAACGAATTTTGCGTTTTAAGGTATTATATTGGTTCTCAATTTACAGTGTCATGGCTACCGGAATATTTTCCATCTCCTGACACGCTTGTGTTTATCATGATGGCTGTAAATTCGCTGCTGGTCATTATCATACTGACCGCCAGATTTGCTAAGAACCTGCGTACACAACTGACCCCGCTTTTTGAAGCAACTGCGGAGGTTTCAAAGCAAAACCTTGATTTTGAAGTAGG
>NZ_JBDGAB010000117.1:0-1729 GCF_040910705.1 Blautia sp. RTP21359st1_E11_RTP21359_211015 | reverse complement strand
CAAGGTTCCTCGTGTCTCGTGGTACTCCGGATCCTGCTCAGTCAGCTCTGCTTTCACGTACGGGGCTTTCACCCTCTTCGGCCGGCTTTCCCAAAACCGTTCTGTTAACTTCGCTGAATCTTAAATGCAGTCCATGACCCCGGCATGCACGCACACCGGTTTAGGCTCCTCCGCGTTCGCTCGCCGCTACTTACGGAATCGATGTTTCTTTCTTTTCCTCCGGGTACTTAGATGTTTCAGTTCCCCGGGTTCCCTTCCATACGTTATGGATTGGCGTATGGATGCATGAGGTCTGCTCATGCGGGTTTCCCCATTCAGACATCTCCGGATCACGGGATATTTGCTCCTCCCCGAAGCTTTTCGCAGCTTATCACGTCTTTCATCGGCTCTTAGTGCCAAGGCATCCGCCCTGTGCCCTTATTGCTTGACCTTTCGCTTCATCACCCTAGCGTAGGTGATGCGGTCTCTTGATTCTCGTGTCTTCCGATACTCTCGTATCTTCCGACATGTGTTTGATTACTCTGTTCAATAACAGATAAATCGATGTCTTCCTATCTTTGCGTTTGCATTAATTTCTTAATACTTTGCGTTTAAGGATATTTGATTAACTTAATCAAATCTCATGTATGCAGTTTTCAAGGTACAATGTATTGGGCTTTATTACTTAAAACCCAATGGGCTTAAGTGGACCTTTGCCCTATTGCTCATGATTATGAACTTTTCGGGGTTCTGGTTCATTTAAACCAGTGGGCTTAAGTGGACTCGAACCACCGACCTCACGCTTATCAGGCGTGCGCTCTAACCAGCTGAGCTATAAGCCCATCTTGAAATCTTTCGATTTCAGTGGAGATGAAGAGATTCGAACTCTCGACCCCCTGCTTGCAAGGCAGGTGCTCTCCCAACTGAGCTACATCCCCATTTGATCTGGCAGCCACCTGCTCTCCCACACCGTCTCCAGTGCAGTACCATCGGCCGCTTAGGTCTTAACCGTCGTGTTCGGGATGGGAACGGGTGTGTCCCCTAAGCGCATCGCTACCAGAAATATCATTATTCAGTTGCCTTGATAACTCAACAGTAAAACACATCTTGTTTCTCTACTTTTTCCTTAGAAAGGAGGTGATCCAGCCGCACCTTCCGATACGGCTACCTTGTTACGACTTCACCCCAGTCATCGGTCCCGCCTTCGGCAGCTCCTTCCTTGCGGTTAGGTCACTGACTTCGGGCGTTACTGACTCCCATGGTGTGACGGGCGGTGTGTACAAGACCCGGGAACGTATTCACCGCGGCATTCTGATCCGCGATTACTAGCGATTCCAGCTTCGTGTAGTCGGGTTGCAGACTACAGTCCGAACTGGGACGTTATTTTTGGGATTTGCCCACCCTCGCAGGTTCGCTTCCCTTTGTTTACGCCATTGTAGCACGTGTGTAGCCCAAATCATAAGGGGCATGATGATTTGACGTCATCCCCGCCTTCCTCCAGGTTATCCCTGGCAGTCTCCCCAGAGTGCCCATCTTAAATGCTGGCTACTGAGGATAGGGGTTGCGCTCGTTGCGGGACTTAACCCAACATCTCACGACACGAGCTGACGACAACCATGCACCACCTGTCTCCTCTGTCCCGAAGGAAAGACTCGGTTAAGAGTCGGTCAGAGGGATGTCAAGACTTGGTAAGGTTCTTCGCGTTGCTTCGAATTAAACCACATGCTCCACCGCTTGTGCGGGTCCCCGT
>NZ_JBDGAB010000116.1:0-1998 GCF_040910705.1 Blautia sp. RTP21359st1_E11_RTP21359_211015 | reverse complement strand
CGAGCTTTTGTTTCACACTTTCTGTTTTTACAATCTCATCCACTGAATCAATGCCATTACCGGACTTAATATAAGACAGCGTATTATTTTCTAAATTTCCATCAGTTCCAACTGCATCAGTCCATTCTTCCGGCACATTATTCTGACCAAGCAGCTGCAGATTGTCCCCCACGTGAACAGCATCAACACAAACTGAAATCTTATCATTTTCAATATAGTTGCCATCTCTGTCTTCACCAGATGCTGATATATCAAACACTTCACCAATCTGATGCATTAGCAATTTATTATCTGCAATGGAAGTCATCACTGCTTCTCCCGATGATTCTTCAGGGGATACCATTTCGCTCCACGTATACAAACCAGCGGTTTCAATCATTGTATCATTTTCAGTGATTACAAGGTTTTCAACCACTTTAATGACATCCTCTTTTGAAATATCATCACCGATATAAACAGTAATTACACGATATACATCTGGGCGAAGGAGGTAAATCCTTTGATTAAAAGATCCATCCTCTGCCAGGTCATTATATTTAAGATATACACCTTCATAATTGCCAAAAGTTCTTTCCTCACAGTCAACAACATTCTTATCTTGCATTACTTTGCTCAAATCATCCTCGTCTAAAAGCACAGATGCAAAGCTGAATCCTCCGGTTCGATCATGCTCAGGATAGGAGATAAGTTCTGCCATCTCTTCCGTTCTATAAATGGAAAATCCAATCGCTGCGGCTGCTTCCTGTGCTGTCCCCTTCTAAAGCCGCCGTGTCAGCGTGTAGTCGTCACTCCTTTGTCGAGGGCATAAGGGACGGCCGCCTCTTTCAGCCGGTCAAAACTCTCATCGCTAATGATGTGTTCAATCCGGCAGGCGTCAGCCTCCGCAGTCCTGGGGTCAACGCCTGCGGCGATAAGCTGCTCGGTAAAGAAGCAGTGTCGCTCGTAGATTTTTTCGGCAACCTCGCGGCCTACATCGGTCAGATGGAGAAAATGATCTTCGTCCATAGTGAGAAAGCCGCCGTCCCGCAAGGTAGCCACTGCATTGCACACGCTAGGTTTTGACACCTCCATGTGCCGGGCTACATCTACGGAGCACACCATACCGAGTTTCTTTTGGAGAACAAGGATAGTTTCCAGGTAGTCCTCCCCGGACGCATGAAGTTTCATCTGAACCTCCTTTACTGAGCCAGCTTCCAGCCGATGGCCTCCTGTCTGGCCGATACAAAATCGGCATACAGGCCCTTTTGCTGGATCAGCTCCGCATGAGTGCCGCGCTGGACGATATGAGCGTTGTCCAGTACAAGGATCTGATCGGCGTTGCGGACGGTTTTCAGACGGTGGGCAATCATGATGATGGTCTTGTCATGGGTCAATGCCTCGATAGCCCGCTGCAATTCATCCTCATTCTCCGGGTCAACGCTGCTTGTTGCCTCGTCCAAAATGATGATAGGTGCGTCCTTCAGCATGGCGCGGGCGATGGAAATCCGCTGTTTCTCACCACCGGACAAAGTACCGCCTCCCTCGCTAATCACGGTGTCATAGCCATCCGGCAGGGCAGAAATAAAGTTATGGCAGCAAGCCTTTTTCGCCGCTTCAACCACTTGTTCATGGGTAGCATCCGGGCAGCCAAACTTGATATTGTTCTCAATCGTATCTGCAAATAGGTACACGCTCTGGAACACCATCGAGATATTCTTCATCAGGCTGTCCAGCTTGAAATCTCGTACATCCGTACCGCCTATGGTAATCTTTCCGGCATTCACATCCCAAAAACGGGCAATCAGGTTGCACATCGTTGTCTTTCCTGCCCCGGAAGGGCCGACAATGGCCGTAGTCGTTTTTTCGGTAATGGTAAAGCTGACCTGACTATGCCCAAACGCTGTATGAAAAGAAGCTGCTGACCTATCCAAGAACGGACAGCCAAAGCCCACGTTACGGCTTTGCATGACAGCCGGATTGAAACCGAGGCCCGGCGCATCGTGGATAAGCTGAAAAATC
>NZ_JBDGAB010000115.1:0-2121 GCF_040910705.1 Blautia sp. RTP21359st1_E11_RTP21359_211015 | reverse complement strand
GGATAAAGTTCGTAGTTCCGTTTACGATTCCCATAACTTCCGTTACATGGTTGGCCTCAAGACTGTTCTTCAACGGGCTGATGATCGGGATTCCTCCGGCAACTGCTGCCTCAAACAGAAAATCCTTCTGCGCTGCCCTGGCAGTTTCCAGGATCTCTTTTCCGTGGACTGCGATCAGATCCTTGTTTGCAGTTACAACGTTCTTGCCGGCTTTCAGTGCTGCAAGGATATAAGTACGTGCCGGCTCGATCCCGCCGATCAGCTCGATCACAATATCAATGGAAGGATCTCCCTCAATATCTGCCCAGTCTGTTGTAAGAACAGAAGGATCGTCTACCTTCCCGGACGCTTTCTCAAGGTTACGCACCAGGATCTTTGTGATCTTTACCTGGCATCCAAGCTTGGCTGTCATTTCCTGCTCCTGGCTTTTGATCACTTTATATACACCGGTTCCTACTGTTCCGAGACCAAGAAGGGCCGCATTTACGACTTTTTCGTTCATTTTCTGATGTCCCCTTTCCGTTTTTTCCAATTTTTATCAGAGTAACTCCTATGTTATGGCAGAAAACGCTTTTTGTCAAGTTCCGGCAGAGGAAGCAATTCCAGCCAGCTGCCAAAAAGTCCGGTGATCAGTTCCTGCACCATAGCTTTTGACTGTGGTTCCAGTTTATCCAGCTGGCGCACCATGGCAGCCAGACTTTTCAGACCACCTTCCTGGATTTGGGAAATGGTATCTGCTCCGGTTGCTTCCAACACAGAAAAGAGTTCCCCGATGAGATGCTCTCTCTGCTTTTTATCCATATGGTCGATCCATTTATGAAGACTTCGATTTGACGCCGCAGCTCTTCTTGTCAAACTTTCTTTCTCTATAAAGGATGACCCCATTACCTCCCAGGTAAAAGCATCATGCTGCAGGATTCCCTTCTGTGTACTGGCTACGATCCGCGGATCTTTCTGATGGCTGAGCAGCATACCGATCACAGATGCCTCGGGAATGATACGGGTGACTTTTGGCAAAACGCTTTCCACTCTTCCGGGACTGAAAAATCCTTCTGGAAAACCCGGGCCATCATTATCATAGACAGAAAGAAGCTTTTCCTGCAGGATGTCACTGCACTGCATCGCTGCATACATAGCCAGATTTCCTCCTTTGGAATGACCGCCGATCCGCAGCATGGACTGTATATAAGTTCCATGCGTTTCCAGATATTCCAACGCTTTTCTGTGCGAAGGAACAACTCCGTTGCTTAAGTTAAAATCCTCCTTCCATCCCACAATGGTATCATCGGTTCCACGAAATGAAATATATGTGGTTCCATCATCCAGTCCTATAGTCACTGCCGCAAACTGCTGAGCCTGACTGGAAATGATTTCATTGACAAAGCCCCCTACTGTACATTTCCGGAATCTCTCCGCACAGGCCATTTTTTCAAGGAGCACCGGTGTATTCTGCAGAAATGCACTTTCTGCTTTCAGATCCTTCTTCATTTCCTGTCTGGAAAAAGCCGCAAAGAGTTCTTCTACAGAAAGAGTATTTCCGTTTTTTACTTCTGCCATCTCATCCAGATCAAGATAGGAAAAACACGCCAGTATCAGATTGTCAACTTCATTAAAGGGTGACTGCTCAAAGGTAAGATCTCCTCTCCAGTCAAGATAATCCAGAATATTCCCCATAAAATCCTCCGCAAATGATCATATAAGCGTCTTACGCACAGCTGCAGGCTTTCTTTCTATTATAATACGTAACGGCTGCATCACAGCACAGCCATCTGATGCGTTTCTGCCGTTATCAGATAACCATTTTCTGAAACGACATACCCTGCCAGATATTTATTGTTATCATACCATAAATCCTGATCATTTGCTCCTTTCATCCATTTTTTTTCTGAGATAAAGGATGTAATGAATGCAGCCGCAGGTAAAAGTCGGAAACAGTATCGACAGGCCTGCTGCTGACATCATATAGATCACTGCCCCTTTTCCGTCATCCGGTGTTCCTGCCACAAAGCAGTAGAACATGGTAGCTGAAAAATACAGTGTGATCACCACTGAAATTAAGATTTTAAAAAACTTCCTCATTGCTTCTCCTTTCTGTAGTGTCGATATAAGGACACTGTTGTG
>NZ_JBDGAB010000114.1:0-2598 GCF_040910705.1 Blautia sp. RTP21359st1_E11_RTP21359_211015 | reverse complement strand
ACACCATACTACATGGTATTTACAGGAATAGACGACATTGTTGTTTGATTTATATGTTGTGTTCATATTTGTATTATACTATGGTTTATTAGTTAATACAATTACTATTTTGTCCATCTTCAATTACTTGCATAAATTCGATGGACGCGTCTTATATCCCCATAGCGGAAGCAAGGAGTTTTACGACGCATTGGATAAAACACTTTCTCGGATGCACGAATATCACGGATTCTCTCCAACAATTCCTTGAAATATCCACCGCCACCTAGATTTTTCAAACGATCATCATCTAAAGCAAAACCTTTTCTCATGTATTCTTTTAAAATCCCAGTTGCCCAAATTCTGAACTGTGTTCCCTGTTTTGATTTTACACGATAGCCAACAGAAATAATAACATCAAGATTGTAATAGTCTACATTGTAAACTTTTCCATCAGAAGCAGTTGTTGCAAATTTTGCAACAACTGAATCCCGCTGTAATTCACCTTCTATAAATATATTTTTAATATGTCTGGAAATGATTGATTTATCTCTCTGAAACAATTCTGCCATCTGATCAATGGACAACCAGACGGTATCACCATCAAAAGTAGTTTCAACTTTCGTCAGACCATCCTCTGTCGTATAAATAATCATATCTGCTTTTTCTTTGTCCATAAATTAATTTTCCTCCAAAATCAGATACATTATCAATGTGAACAATTTAAAAAATAGAAATTCAACACAGCCACTATGACAAAATCATTATTCTGCATCTTTACCATTTATAATACGGTAGTAATCATCCATATCCACGCTGAGTTTTACCGTAGTATCTGGTTTTCGGTTGCTCAAGAGGCACACGGTCTCAACATGAACGCCCTGGCAGAACTGATCCACTGCACAGGCGTGGGTCATCTCATATCCTGCCTCATAAAATGCCGGGAGGTCTCTCACAAGACTTGTAACCTTGCAGGAAATGTATACGATCTGGTCTACACCGTAAGCCAGGATCTTTGGAAGGGCTTTGGGGTGAACGCCATCTCTGGGAGGATCAAGGATGATCATATCCGGTTTCTCCGGCACCTCGTCCAGAACCTTCAGCACGTCTCCGGCAATAAAACGACAGTTATTGATGCCGTTAAGTGCAGCGTTTTCTCTGGCGGCTTTTACCGCGTCTTCCACGATCTCCACGCCGATCACCTCGCTGGCAACGGACGCCGCAAGCTGGGCAATGGTGCCGGTTCCGCTGTAAAGGTCAAACACCACCTTGTCTCTGGTATCTCCTACATATTCCCGCACCTTGGAATACAGGATCTCTGCAGCCAGGGAATTTGGCTGGAAAAAGGAAAAGGTGCTGATCTTAAATTTCAGTCCAAGAAGTTCTTCATAGAAATAATCCTTTCCATAAAGGATCTTCGTCTCGTCGCTCTGTACCACGTCGGATAAAGAATCATTTAAAATGTGCATGATCCCCACGATCTTCCCTTCCAGCGGAAGTGCAAGAAGCTGTTCTTTCAGAGGCTCCAGATCATATTCTTCCTGGGTGGTGGTTACCACATGGACCAGGATCTCACCACTTGTGACGCCTCTTCGAAGAAGAAGATGTCGAAGATACCCCACATGCTGCAGCTTTTTATAGAAGCTGGCATTACGCTCCAGGAAAAACTCCCGCACACAGACCAGGATCTTCGTCATATCCGGATGGACCAGTTTACAATCATCCGTATTCAGGATATCGTAAGTGCTTCCCTTCTTGTGAAGTCCAAGGGACAGCGGCCCATCCTTATACTCATCCCCAAAGGAAAACTCCATCTTATTGCGGTACCCGAACTCAATAGGACTGCCGTAGATCCCATCCCAGTGATATAAACGATCTGCAGCCTCAGCTTCTTCTGTCCCATCACCGTTCTTCCCGATCTTAGCCAGGCTCTCTCTTACTGCCCCATCCAGAAGTTCCCTCACCTGATGTTCCTTCATATCCTTCTGTGCCTCATAGCTCATGGTCTGGTACATGCAGCCGCCGCATGCCGGAAACTCCTGACAAGCAGGTTCTCTTGTTTCCAGCGGAGATTTCTCCAGGACCTCCAGAAGACGTCCTTCCGCCCGGCCGGAACGTTTTTTATTGATCATAAACCGGACTTTCTGTCCCGGGATTCCGTTTTTTACAATTACTTTCTGGTCATCAACCCAAACAAAACCTTTGTTTGGAAATTCCACTTTTTCTATAATACCTTCGTAAATTTCACCTTTTTTCATAAATCCTCTTTCTGTTTTATAACCAGCAGACAATAGTTCGAACATTCAGGATCCTCTTTACTGTCTGCTCATGAACGCCAGCGTTTCACGGTCCGTCTTCAAAAATCAAGCCCCGGTATCGCGCCGGGGCTTCAATTATCCGCTTCTCATATTCATACATAACAGACAGCCATTCTGATCTGCTCAAAACAGCCTCTGCAGTGAAAGTTCTTACTCTTCCTCATCCTCGAAATAATCATCGAAGTCATCATCAAAATCTTCTTCAAAATCTTCCAGATAATCCGGAGCGAAGAAACGGTATACTGCAAACGCAATACCGGCAACAGCTGCAACAGCACCGATGATCGCCAGTACCCAAAGG
>NZ_JBDGAB010000113.1:0-2593 GCF_040910705.1 Blautia sp. RTP21359st1_E11_RTP21359_211015 | reverse complement strand
GATCACAAGAGGCGTCACCGTATCCCCAAGTGCGCGCAGAGATGCCGCGCAGGTATCATAAAGAAACGTTGCCAGCATACCTGCGATAATAATAAAGATATACTGCCTGGCAGTTCCCGTCAAATGATCCGGAACATTCAGGAACCTCAGGATCGGATGCAGAAACAAAAGTCCCAAAACAGTCAGGATCAGAGAAATCACGCTGCCCATTACAAGAGACAGCGCAAAAGATTTTCGTACTTCTTCCCGGTTTCCGGCACCGAATTTCTGTGCGGTGACAATGGCAAATCCATTTGCAAGGCCCATCAGAAAACCGATGATCAGCCCGCTTAAAGGACTGGTGGCCCCTACTGCCGCCAGCGCATCTTCTTTTAAAAAGCTTCCCACGATCCGGGTATCTGCCAGGCTGTACGTCAGCTGCAAGAGATTTCCCAGAAATACAGGAAGCGCAAAGGACAGGATCAATGTGGAAGGCTTCCCTTTTGTCAAGTCTTTCATGTCATCCTCCCTCAGTCAACGATATCATTCTGAAAACGGGAAAGATGCTCATAAGGAAGGATCATCCTTCCGCGGAACAGTCCGCAGCCATCATTGATCAGGCTGTTGTTTACCGCACCAAACATATTAACGTCCAGCGCAGCAAGATCCAGTCCAAGAAGTCGCATACCCCGCTCATAAGCCTCATCAAAATAGATACATTCCCCCTGGGGAATCGCGTCCCTTCTCCTGCGTTCACTTTCCTGTTTTTTCTCATAGCTTAAATGGTTGGCGGAACCAATCTCCGCAACATCATCCATGTCTTTGGTCCGCAGCTGTACTTCCATATAGCTTCGGGAACTGTTATCATAAAACGTGATATGCAGGGACTGATAATCATCCTCACTGTTATTACAGATGTAATCCCTATAGTAAGGCTTTGCTTCCCTGCTGAGCAGTGGCGATGTACTTTCCTGCACTCCTCTGGCCGGCTCTGCGGTAAATCCTCTTTCTTCCAGAAATCCCGGAAGTACATTGGCGATCTCATAAAGATAACGAAGCTCTTCTTCTCTGACATTCTCACCATTTTTCAGATGACATCTGGGCATGGCGATAACGATCCTGTAGGCAATAAAATCGCGGAAACAGCTTAACCGTTCCTTGATCTGGGATACGGAAGGATATTCCCCATATTCTTTATAGTAGTCATAAATAAATTCTACTACATATCCGTTAAATTTTTCCTCCGCACGGATCAGGGATTTGATTCTTCCCTTGAAGGTAAACGCCAGAAACGGATATTCCCCTGCCATATATTTATAAAATTCCCGGATCTTCTGAGACTGGGCAGTGAGGAAATCATTATGCTCCAGAAGCTCCTGTATCTGGATCAAAAAATTACAGTGTACCAGATCGATCTCATTATGTTTTTCCTTCGCCTCTGTCCTAAGATCCCGAATGTATTTCTTCAGTATCCGGAGAAGAGTATCTCCGGAATACAGATAATCGTTTAATGTTATCATTTGTGTTTCTCTTTTCTATTTTGGTCTTTTCAGGATCACATATTTACAACAACTGCTGGATGATCTGTGTTCCTGTCTTTTATTTATTTCAGTTTTTCATGGAAAAACTCTGCGATCCGGTTCCACACCTCATCCTGGAAAAACTGGATATCTGCATGGTCTGCACCATCCAGTGTCAGCAAAGTGACATCACAGTCTTTTTTCTCCAGAAGTCCGTATAAAGTTTCCGACTGAACATAAGGAACGACCTGATCGCAGTTGCCATGGATGATCAGAAATGGCGGTGCATCCTTCGTAACCTTGGAAACCGGACTGCTCTGGTATGCCTTTTCTTTATTTAACATGGAATTAAATCCAAGCAGAAGGGATTCTGCGGAAGAAGCACATTTTTCTGCAGATTCACACGGAAATGCGGAAAGATCCGTAGGCGGATACCATGGGCAGGCAGCCTGTACCTTACTGGATTCTTCCAGATACTCTCCCACATCCAGAGCCGGATCATTGTCCAGCGCAGCCATACAGGTAAGATATCCTCCGGCAGACTCTCCCATAACTCCTATCTGCTCTTTGTTGATGCGGAACCGGTCTGCATGGGCTTTCAGATAACGGATAGCTGCCTTTACATCCTGCAGCGGCATGGGATACGGGCCCTGATTAGAAGTACGATACTCCACACTTGCCACTACAAAGCCACTGGATGCCAGTCTGCTCAGATAAAGATTATGTGCGGATTTATCCATCATCAGCCATGCGCCTCCACAGATCCAGAGGATGCAGGGATAGATTTTTCCATCTTTTGTTTCCGGGTAGATGATATCCAGTTTCAGATCCCGCCTGCAATGTCCGAACCAGGAATCCACCTGTGCGTAAGTAATATCATTTACTGTAATATACTGAGGCTTCTCTACTGAAAGCTTCAGTGTCTTTTTTTCTGCTTTTATCATAATCTATCTACCTCTTTTCTTCTGATCATTTTAGTTTGTCTTTGAAATATTTTTCTTCTATTTTATCACAATACTGCTTTTTCTGCTTTTATTTTTCGGAGAAAAAGCACTCTTTTTCTGCAAAAGAAATATCTGCATTCTCATTTACAG
>NZ_JBDGAB010000112.1:0-2620 GCF_040910705.1 Blautia sp. RTP21359st1_E11_RTP21359_211015 | reverse complement strand
ACATTGTAAACAGCCTTCCGAAACAGTACACCTTCCTGAATTATCTCCGCTGCCATGACGATATCGGCTGGGGACTTGATTTCGCCACCCTGAAGGAATGGGGCATGGATGAGCCATCCCATAAGCGTTACCTGAATGATTTCTTTACAGGAAAGCATCCGGGAAGCGACAGCCGCGGAGAACTCTATAATGATGACCCGGTAACTCAGGATGCCCGCTTCTGCGGAACTACTGCTTCCATGTGCGGGATCGAGGCTGCTCTTTTTGAAAAAGATGACGAGAAGCTGAAAAGGGGTATCCGCGAGGATCTGATGCTTCACGCATATATGCTTACCCAGTCCGGAATCCCGATGCTTTACAGCTCCGATGAAATCGGACGTCTCAATGATTATTCCTATAAAGAGGATCCGGATAAGGCTGCAGATTCCCGTTATATCCACCGTGGTGCTTTCCAGTGGGAGCTTGCCGGAAAAAGGAACTCCAAATCCTCCGTTGAGGGACAGATCTTCCAGACTCTTAGCCGCATGGAGCAGATCCGCAGCCAGGAATCTGTTTTTGATAAGGACTGTGATGTATATACATACGATGTTCATGATGACAGCATTCTCTGCATCCTCCGCCAGAAAGGAAACGAACGTTTCATCGGAATCTTCAATTTCAGTGACAGCGAAAAAACTGCCTGGATGCAGGAGGAAGGAACCTTCCGCGATCTGATCACTGACCAGACACTGGAGCTTAAGGACGTGGAGCTTCCGGCTTATGGATTTATGTGGTGTAAGAGGATGTAACTGTTACTTGGTAAATAAAAAAGACGTGGCCTTACGGATCCACGTCTTTTTATTATGTTATATCTTTATTTTTTATAAGCTGTTCTGGTATTCAGAAATTACTTGCAGAGCTCCTCTGCCATTGCATCGATCTCTGCCACATTCTCATCGCTGAGGGAGGACATGATCTTTACATTGTTCTCAAGCCATGTGATATTTTTACTCTTCTCGAACATTCCTTTCATGACTTTAGCTGCAGTCGGTGCCCAGCTTCCGTTCTCAATGAGGCCGATGGTGCGGTTCTGATAATTACGCTCTGTCAGGTTCTCGATGAATGTACGCATAAACGGGAATGCTTCTCCGTTGTATGTAATGCTAGCCAGTACCAGCTTGCCGTAGCGGAAAGCATCCTCCACTGCCTCTGCCATGTCTTCTCTTGCAAGATCGCAGACAACAACCTTCGGGCAGCCCTTTTCCTCCAGCTTCTGTGCAAGAAGCTCTGCTGCTTTCTTTGTATGTCCATATACAGATGTGTAGGCGATCATTACTCCTTCACTCTCTACTTTATAAGAAGACCAGATATCATATTTCTCCAGATAATGTCCAAGATTTTCGGTAAGGATCGGTCCGTGAAGCGGGCAGATGGTCTGGATATCAAGAGTTGCTGCTGCCTTGAGAAGCTTCTGTACCTGCGGACCGTATTTTCCGACGATTCCAATATAGTAGCGACGTGCTTCGCAGTCCCAGTCCTCTTCTACATCAAGAGCTCCGAATTTGCCAAAGCCGTCTGCGGAAAACAGAACTTTGTCTGTGCTGTCATATGTAACCATAACCTCCGGCCAGTGAACCATCGGTGCAAATACGAAAGTAAGGACGTGTTTTCCAAGTGTCAGGGTGTCACCGTTGGCTACAATATGTTTCTTTCCTTCCAGATCCATTCCACGGAAGAAATTCTCCATCATGGTAAAGGTCTTTGTGTTGGCAACAACAGTTGTATCCGGGTATGCTTTCATGAAATTCTCAATATTTGCTGCATGGTCCGGCTCCATATGCTGAACTACAAGATAATCCGGTTTCGCACCATCCAGAACCTCTGCAACTTTTCCCAGCCACTCTTCTGTGAAGCCGGCATCTACAGTGTCCATAACTGCGATCTTCTCATCTTTGATCACATAGGAGTTGTAGGACATTCCGTTTGGCACTACATACTGTCCCTCAAACAGGTCTACCTGATGATCGTTTACTCCTACATAATAAATATCATTTCCGATTTTCATTGTATTGAGTTCCTCCTTAGTCTGCTGTATTTTATATTTCCAATATTTCTGAAAATACTTTCTTATTGCTCTCATTTATTATATCATTGTTCGTACTGAAATCAATGTAGAATCTATAAATAAAAACAAACCTCTGCGCCTGGTAAAAGAGCTATTTTCCCCTCTTTACAAACCTATTCCAACATAGTATTGTATACCTTGGATGAAGGAATTTTTTATAATTTTTATGAGGTAAACTATGTGTGAAAATGAAAAAAAGAAAACGTCTTCCATTGAGATGACCTCCGGCTCTCTCTGGAAAAATATCCTCCTCTTCAGCCTTCCCCTGATGGGGTCCCAGGTGTTGGAGGTTCTTTTTAATTTAAGTGATGTTGCGGTTGTGGGGCGATTTGCAGATTACATGGCACTTGGAGCTGTGGGTTCCACAACTCTGCTGGTCACTTTATTTACCGGAATCCTGATCGGCATGGGCGCCGGAGTCAATGTTCGTGTAGCACACGAGCTTGGTGCCGAAAACAGAAAAGGTACCGAAGAAACGATCCATACATCTCTTCTTCTCTGTGCCATCGCAGGACT
>NZ_JBDGAB010000111.1:0-2715 GCF_040910705.1 Blautia sp. RTP21359st1_E11_RTP21359_211015 | reverse complement strand
TTTATCAAAAACCGCGCAGAAAACCCCATCCGACGGAGTGACAACATTTCTTGTCAAGCAGTCGGGTGGGGAAGAATGCGCGTCCGGCTATACCGGATTGTCTCAGCGTTCTTTTACTTCCGCTTCCGCTTCGTATATTTTCTCTTCGGCCTCTCTGGCTTTTCTATTCCCTGCTCCCTGATATATTCTTCCAATGTTTCTATGCTTGCACCACCTGTCGTAGACAGGAAATAGCTGTCGCTCCAAAACGAGTCTTTCCACAGCTTATCCTTAATCTGTTCCATATACCGTTTCCTGACCTCCTTGGATAATTGTGTCTTCAGGCTGCAGACAATGATGGATGGGGCTGCTGACGGTGGAAGCTCAAATAGGATGTGGATATGGTCTTCTTCCCCGCTGAATCCAAGCAATTTCCCGTCAAACCGCTCTTCTATCAGATATTTCGTGTGGTTCTCCATGAAATCCATTATTTCATGGCTGATAACTTTCCTCCGGTATTTGATGACAAATACCGCATGGTATGTCAAGCAGCACACCGAATGGGCGCGTCTATTGTAAGTCTTTTCTGGCATAAATACACCTCCAAATCTATTTTTAACCGAACTTGCAATTTTGTTATATATGTGCTATAATAATACCATAAATAAAGGATATTTTCAATATCTTAGATGATTTTAACCGAAAGCGAGGTGACAGGCCATATATGGAGATTACAATAACAATCAATGCAGACAAACGATACTACCTTGATGAAAACCTTATCACAAATGCAGATTCCCTGATTGAGACAATCCGAAGGTTTAATGATATCCAAATGCAGATGTATAACCTTCTGTACGAAAAGAAATATATGGCCTCCGGAAGCCTTACAGAACAGACCTATTCCCAGTGGTGTAAGGATAAGTTTGAAACAAACGATTATTATAACTGTGCAATTTATACACGTGCTTCCGGCATGCTCTCTTCACAGAAAGAATTGAGGACTTTGTACATGCAAACAAAGAGGTCAGACCTGAAGGCACGTGATACAAAAATAGCATCCACAGAGCAGCAGCTGGCAAAGAAACAGGCCATCAAAGATTCCCTTGTAACATATGCAAAAACTGGAAGATGGAAAACACCATATACGGAATGCCAGACGAAGGTCGCCGGAAAGAAAGTAAACCTCCCAGGCGGCAAAACCATGACGGTTAAAATGTATGAATATAAGATTGAAGCGGACATCCGTAAGCTGAAGACAAGGTGGAAACTCTTAATCTCCGCCAGGAACCGTGCACAGGCAAAACTGGATAGCCTGAAAGCGCATCCGCCAAGACGTATCGTGTTTGGTTCAAAGAAGATGTATACTGAAAAAGATAAAGAGGATATGGATATCGAGGTATGGAGAAAGGAGTTCTATGACAAGCGCCACTCTTCCATGAGCCTTCCAGGACGACATACATCCAAAGACTGTAACTTCCTTGTGAAAAGACGCAATGATGTCCTTATCATCACATGCATGGATGGAAAACAGGCTATCTTATCTGATTTCAGGCTTGCAAGAGATAATGAGGTTTGGCTTGCTATGCTGGATGCAAAACCAGAGGGCCGGAAGCCGGTATGCTATAACTTCCAGCTAAAAAGAGACGGTAACGGAAGACTGTATTTGATTCCGTCTATCACGCTTATCCTGGAAAACCGGTACTGCAATGAATCATTAGAAGATGGTTGCGTGTCCGTCGACCTGAACTATGACCATGTGGCATTAACAGATATAGACAAGGACGGTAACCGCATTTCTGGTGAAATCCTGAAGTTTAATCCAGAGAATAAAACAAGCGGGCAGATATCCGATGAGATTGGACGTGTCATGTCAAGAGTTGGGAAATACTGTGAAAACCGTAAAAAGCCGCTTATCATGGAGGACCTGGACACGACCATCACCAAGCATGGCATGAAGTACGGAAATGCAAAAGGCAACCGTCACGCATCGGTATTTGCCTACCGAAAAATGACCGCCTGTCTAGAAAACCAATCATACAAAAGAAGTTTTGGAATCATAAAGATTGACCCTGCTTACACCAGCCAGATTGGAAAAATCCTATACATGCGGAAACTTGGAATCTCCATCCATGCGGCGGCCTCCTATGTGATTGGTCTAAAAGGAATGGGGCTTTTAGAAAAACTGCGACCGGAACCGGAAATGACAGACCGGCTGACAGATTCACTGAAAGAAGGACTTGCAGACCAAAACAGCATGGATTCTTTAATGAAGGCATGGAAGTACATATCCGGTAAATTTTCCGATGTCTATACACATAGTTTCTACCGGCAGGTTCCATATGGATATAAAAAATCCGAGTCCCTCACGAAATCTGGAAGGCCCCGGAGACCGAAAACATTGAAAACGATAGCCGCGGAAATGAAGCAGTGGACGGCTTGTAACTGTTAATTTGTATATAACTGAAATATTGTAACTTTTCAACTTTCCGGGTGTTCTTACCACGAAAAGTTTTCTTTCGGGAAAGCCTCTTGCACATGTCAATCGTGTGGCATGGCAGGTATATGGACGGACGGGAACATCCGGACATCACACTGGCAGGGAACTGTTTCCTGAAACCTTCGGGCGGATGGTCTCAAGCTCTGTCAGCTATACCCGTAGCTGGACTAATCGGGGTTTTACGGGCGTCAGACCGTAGAATCCCCATCCGACGTAAGTCGGGTGGGGTAGTTCAA
>NZ_JBDGAB010000110.1:0-2662 GCF_040910705.1 Blautia sp. RTP21359st1_E11_RTP21359_211015 | reverse complement strand
GTCCACCACCGTCTGCGCGCTCGACGCGGAGACGGGCGAGGCCGTGGCGAGGAGGTTCCGCGGCAACCCCTGGGGCGAGGTCGCGGAGTGGATGTCGGGCTTCCCCGGCCCGTCGCTCGCCGCCTACGAGAGCGGCTACCTCGGCTTTGTTAGCGTCAATATAATTTTCACCATTTCCACCAACGCATTTTCGCCAATCGCGCCAACGCGGATACGCCGGATTCGCCAACGCGGATGTGCCGCTTTCGGCGCCTAGGCGCCCTCCTCCTTCCCGTCCTCACCGCCGATGGACACGTCCTTCAGGCGGTACGACCGGCCCGTTATCTTGATCATCGCGCAGTGGTGGCACAGCCTGTCGGCGACCGCCGAGGCCGTGACGTTGCTGCCGAACACGTCGCCCCACCTGCCGACCGGCACGTTGGTCGTGACGATCGTCGACCGCTTGAGCGCGTAGCGCCTGTTCACCAGCTGGAACAGCAGGTCGGCGCCCTCCTTCCCGATATCGAGGTAGCCCAGCTCGTCTATTATCAGCAGGCTGCAGTGCTCGTAGAACCGCATCCTGCGCGCCAGCGCCTCCTTCGCCGAGGCGTGCTTGAGGTCCTCGACCAGCCTCGAGCAGTCGGCGAAGTACACCTGCTTGCGGGCCATCACCGCCTCGTGGCCTATGGCTATCGACAGGTGGGTCTTGCCGACGCCCGGGCTGCCGACGAGCACGACGTTGTCGCCGCGGTCGACGAACTCGAGCGTGGCCAGCTGCTCGACCAGCCCGCGGGGCACGCTCGGCTGGAAACCCCAGTCGAAGTCGGCCAGCGTCTTTATGTAGGGGAAGTTGGCCATCCTCGTGCGGCGCTCGTCGTCGGCGCGCCGCTTGAGGGTTATCTGGGCGTCGGTGAGCTCGAGCATGGCGTCGACCAGGCTCTTCCTCCCGTCGGCGACGAGCCTGACGTACTCGGGCACCGACGACGCCATGCCCTCGAGCCCCAGCTCCTCGAGATTGGCCGCCAGGCGGTTGAGCGGGCTGGCCTGCACCGCGGCGCTCACAGCGAGCCCCCTATCGAGTCGAGCAGCCCGAGGTTGGCGGCGGCGGCCGCCTCGATGTCGCCGGCGGCGTCGCCGAACCAGCGCTTCCCGGCCATGGCCTCGGCGTAGTGCGCCGGGTCGTAGGCCGGCCCGCCCGCCACGTGCGTCGCCACCAGCTCGCCGCCGACGTAGCAGTCCATCGCGCCGCCGGGCATGCAGACGATGCGGGCGGGCCTGCCGATGCAGCGCCTGGGCACCGACATGGGCTCGCCGTGCGCGCTGACCAGCATCGTGGCCGGCACCCTGGCCACGCGCACCACGTCGCCCATCGCCTCCTCGAGGGCGCGGAGGTTGCCGACGGGCAGCAGCGCGTCCTTCTCCTCCATGAACAGCGCGGAGGGCGGCAGCCCCGTGGTCTCGTTGGGCTCGGAGTTGCTGGCGTCCTCGATCCGCGCGATGATCTCGTCGATGTCGTCCCAGCCGTCGAAGTCGCCCTGGTAGGCCGCGAGCCGCGACAGGAAGCGGTTCGACGACTCGACCTTGCCCTTGGTCTGGGGGCTGCGCGGGCGGCACAGCTTCAGCTCGAAGCCGGCGGCCTTGGCGAACTCGTATGCGCGCTGGACCTTGAGGCGCCTGCCGCCCTTGACCGTCACCAGGGCGGACATGTTGTCCGTGACCCACTCGCGGGGCACGCCGCCGAGCCTCGCGATCGTGGCGTACATGCACCTGACCAGGTCGTCGGTCGTCCTGGTCCCCGACCGGATGAATATGTGCCTGCGGGAATGGCCCAGCGTCGCCGCGAACACGTTGAACTCGAACAGCTCGCCGTCGCGGTTCGCCATCCTGACCGACTCCTTCCAGTCGAACTGCAGCTGCAGCCCGGGCGGCGTCTCGAAGCGCGGGTGCGGTTCCGGGCCGACGGAGGCCCCGACGGCGATACCGTTCTTGCGCATGAACTGGGTGAAGGCGTTGTAGCCGGCCAGGTTCTCGCCGGGATACCTGTGCAGCAGCCACTCGTGGATGCCCTTCTTGGTGACCCCCGGCAGCTGCGCCTTGGCGGCCACCTCCTCGATGTGCGCGTCGAAGGAGCCCGCCCTGTCGGCGCGCCCGTCGCGGGGCCGGCCGCCCTCGGCCCTCCAGTACGCCGCCACGGTGTGCCTGTCCTTGCCGTAGCGCTTCGCTATGTCGCTGAAGTTGGGCTTTATGCCCGCTTCCCTGTACATGTCCAACTCTCCGATCAGGTTCTTCTCCGCCACGGCCGCTCCTCCCGAAAGCATCGTTCGCTTGTCGGTCGAAGCGTAAGCCCCGGCGTTGGTGGAAATGGTGAAAATGCGTTGGCGTGATCGGGGAAATTGCGTTGGCGGAATCGGCTAAAGTGCGATGGCGAAATTGGTTGTTTTTACAGTAGCGCTAACAGGCGCTCGCCGGGGCGATCGCGGCGGCCGGGGAGCCGGCCTGCGTCGCGATGGAGGGGACGTCGTCCTACGGGGCGGGCCTCACCAGGCACCTCGCGTCGCTGGGGATGCCCGTGCGCGAGGCGCTCTCCCCGGCGAGGATGCAGAGGAGGCGCCCGGGGCAGGGGAAGTGCGACGAGTCGGACGCGGAGAGGGCCGCCCGCGCGGCGATGTCCGGCTCGAAGCTC
>NZ_JBDGAB010000109.1:0-2830 GCF_040910705.1 Blautia sp. RTP21359st1_E11_RTP21359_211015 | reverse complement strand
TTTTGGGGGTATATTAAGAATAGAAGAAATAGAATAAGTTAAGTACTTGATACACAATATAGGGCATTTTCCATATTGGAAATTCTCATTTTCCAATCTAGAAAATACTGATTTCCTAATATAATACTAAACAGGAAAATAATATTTCCCTTAATATTGTTTTTATGGAAAATAATAGTTTACTTTGTGGAGAATAATATTTCCCAAAAACACATCAAAATGGAAAATAAAAAAGCAGTTAAGTTAACCGATTTTCAAAAGAACGAAGAAAATCCTTTTATGAAACAAGCTATAGAAGGTATTGAAAATCATGTTGTTAAAAAGTATAAGAGTAATAGTGGTGGCGATAAGAGAGCCGTAGTAGCTTTAGCCGACACTGAAACTGGAGAAGTGTTTAAGACTTCGTTTATCCGTCAAATAGAAGTAGATGAAGAACAATTCACTAAATTGTATCTTTCTAACTTTGCTGCATTCTTTGACCTATCACAAGCAGCTATTCGGGTTTTTGGTTACTTTATGACCTGCATGAAACCCAAAAATGATTTAATCATCTTCAATAGAAAAAAATGCCTAGAATATACCAAATACAAAACAGACAAAGCCGTTTATAAAGGACTTGCAGAACTTGTAAAAGCTGAAATCATAGCCCGAGGACCAGCCGATAATCTTTGGTTTATTAATCCTCTGATAGTATTCAATGGTGACCGAGTGACATTTGCTAAAACATACGTTCGGAAAAAGACTTTAGCTGCCCAAAAGAAAGAAGAAGCAGAGAAACGACAATTATCACTTGGCTTTGATGAACAGTAACACTCCATTGAGTGAAGCTGCCGTTTGGTCGCTCCCCCTTTGGGGGCGGGGGGGGGGATAGATAAAGTTCCTCTATGTAAAGTTATAATGGGGGATGAAAGGCAAGGTTCGCTAACCTTACCCCGATTGTTTATGCTTCCCAGCATTCAATCTATCCCCGTTTATGGGTTTCTCTTTCACCCTACAAAGATAACCTCATGGGGGAAAAATGTCCAAGAATATGGGGTAAAAACTATCAAGTCGGTAGAAAATAAGTATCTTTGAAGTACATTTTTAGTAGAGGTACTGGTATGCCTAGACGAAGCAGATAGGCAAAAATAAAGCCGCTGGAGATGTCGGATGTCCGTCAATTAACTCCAGCGGCTTGTATTTTGGTAACTCTCCCGTATCGGTCGGCTACCGTTTGGTCAGCAACAAAGGTAGTACTTTATTGTCGCAAATCCAAATGTTTTCCCCTTTATTTGTGCATTTACAGAACATTTGCTAACTTCGCACCTATGCAGTATGGTGATAGCACACTAGCACCCTAAAGGGTGCGTGTGTAAGGGGACAAGCCCCCTTAACCCCCTGTCAGCCGGCTGTCACCGGCTGTTATCGATTGTCACAAAAATGTTAACTTATGGGAGCAACAAGTATTCATGTACAAGCAGTGAAGCCGGGGAGTGAGATTCACAACTTTAGGGAAAAAGAGTTGGACTATGTTCGTCCCGAACTTAGTCATTTGAATGAAAGCTGGGTTGGAGATAGCATCTCCCATCGGCTGGAAAGTGCGAAACAAAGATATCTCGATACGGTTGGGCAGAAGATGCAGGCTAAAGCCGCACCCATACGAGAGGGAGTAATAGTAATCAAACAAGAAACCACCATGCAGGAACTCCAGCAGTTTGCCACGGTCTGCAAAGAACGTTTCGGTATCGAAGCATTTCAAATCCATATACACAAGGACGAAGGATACATGAACGCAAAGCAATGGACACCTAACCTTCATGCCCATGTAGTTTTCGATTGGACGCAGCCGAATGGGAAAAGTGTGCGTTTATCGCGTGATGACATGGCAGAACTCCAAACCATAGCATCTGAAACACTGGGCATGGAACGTGGCGTTTCTTCTGACCGCAAACACTTATCGGCTATGCAGTACAAGACCGAATGTGCGAAAGAACAGCTTCAGGAACTATCAAACGATATATCCAGTGCATTAGACAAACACAAGGACGTACAAAACCAGCTTCTTCAGCTTCAGAAAGAACTACGTTCCATTGAAACAAAGAAGAACGTCCAAAAACTCATTTCTAAGGCTTCAGAGAAGTTTTACGGCTTGATTGGAAAAACAGTCAACGATAGGGAAAAGGATGCCTTAAAAGCCAAAGTAAAGGCTTTAGAGGGGGAAAATGAACAGCTATCCGATAGACTGGGAAAGGCTATACTTGAAAAAGAGCAAAACGGCACAAAGGCATTCAAAGCCGAGAATGACAAGGAGTATTATAGACAACAAATGGACAACGCAAGGACAACCAGTAACCGATTAAGGACGGAGAACCAAGAACTAAAGACCGAAACCAAGGAATTGAAAAAAGAACTTGGTAAGATGAAAGACTTGTTCAATTCCGAACAACTGGAGGCTTTAAGGCATCATTTCCCAAACATATCAAAAGCTATGGAAGAGGGGAAAGACCTACTCAAGCAAATCACCAGAAGCAGAGGTTTCGGTATGGGTATGTAACCCCCCCCCCGCCCCCAAAGGGGGAGCGACCAAACGGCAGCCTCTCTCAATGGAGTGTTACGTCGTTCGGATTCGGAAGAAATTTTGCAGGGTTCGGAAAACGGTTGTGTGCTTATTCTAAAAAAAGTTTATGGTGTGGCGCTCGTCGGGACGGGTGGTCCCGCCCCTTGCCGCTGGGCGCTCCCCGACCGATGATTTTTAAGTGACTGATTTTGTGCTGTTTTGGGGGTATATTAAGAATAGAAGAAATAGAATAAGTTAAGTACTTGATACACAATATAGGGCATTTTCCATATT
>NZ_JBDGAB010000108.1:0-2856 GCF_040910705.1 Blautia sp. RTP21359st1_E11_RTP21359_211015 | reverse complement strand
CCTTTTGTAGAATGAGCCAGCGAGTCGCTGGCGCGGGGCGAGGTTAACCGAAAGGGAGCCGGAGCGAAAGCGAGCCTTAACAGGGCGACTTGAGTCCCGCGCCGCGGACGCGAAGCCGGGTGAGCTATCCGTGGGCAGGCTGAAGCGGGGGTAAGACCCCGTGGAGGGCCGAACGCACGTCGGTTGAAAACGGCGGCGATGACCTGCGGATAGGGGTGAAAGGCCAATCAAACCCGGAGATATCTCGTTCTCCCCGAAATAGCTTTAGGGCTAGCGTCGCGCGTTCACCGCCGGAGGTAGAGCACCGGATGGACGAGGGGGCTTCGCCACCTACCGAATCCAACCGAACTCCGAATGCCGGCGGCCCAGAGCGCGGCAGTCAGAGCATGTGGGCTAAGCTGTGTGCTCGAGAGGGAAACAGCCCGGACCGCCCGCTAAGGTCCCCAAGTTCCAGCCGAGTGGCAAAGGATGTGCGTCCGCCCAGACAACCAGGATGTTGGCTTAGAAGCAGCCATCCATTCAAAGAGTGCGTAACAGCTCACTGGTCGAGTGGACATGCGCCGACAATACACGGGGCTAAGCTGGACACCGAAGCGGCGGGATTTTAATTCATTAGAATCGGTAGGGGAGCTTCCCATGGGCGGAGAAGCCGGAGGGCGACCGACGGTGGAGCGCATGGGAGTGAGAATGCTGGCATGAGTAGCGAGAGACGAGAGAGTAACTCGTCCGCCGTGAACCCGAGGTTTCCTGGGCAAGGCTAATCCTCCCAGGGTCAGTCGGGGGCTAAGGCGAGGCCGGAAGGCGTAGCCGACGCGCAGCAGGCAGACATTCCTGCACCGCGCACGCGGCGCTACGACCGACGGGGCGACGGATGGGGGTGGCTCGGCGGGGTTCTGGACGTCCCCGTGATGGAGCGCGGCCCGCGGACCAGGGAAATCCGGTCCGCACACAGGGCGAGGCTCCGGACGAAGCGACTGAGCGAAGCGAGTGAGCCCGAGGTCCCTAGAAAAACCCCTAGGCAGGCGCGTGCGCGCCCGTACCGCAAACCGACACAGGTGGGTGGGTAGAACATACCGAGGCGATCGGGTCAACCATGGTCAAGGAACTCGGCACAATGGCCCCGTAACTTCGGGAGAAGGGGTGCCCGCGCGTACGTGAACCGGCTTGCCCGGGGAGCGGAGGCGGGCCGCAGTGGAGAGGCCCAAGCGACTGTTTACCAAAAACACAGGACTCTGCAGAAGCCGCAAGGCGACGTATAGGGTCTGACGCCTGCCCGGTGCCGGAAGGTCACGCGGAGGAGTTAGCGCATCGCGCGAAGCCCCGAAGCCAAGCCCCGGTAAACGGCGGCCGTAACTATAACGGTCCTAAGGTAGCGAAATTCCTTGTCGGGTAAGTTCCGACCTGCACGAAAGGCGCAACGACTTGGGCGCTGTCTCGACCATGGACCCGGTGAAATTGCACTGGTCGTGAAGATGCGACTTACCCGCGGAAGGACGGAAAGACCCCGTGAACCTTCACTGCAGCTTGGCATTGGCCGCTGGTCCCGCGTGTAGAGGATAGGCAGGAGGCATCGATCCGGAGGCGCCAGCCCCCGGGGAGCCGCCCTTGGAATACTGCCCTCGCGCGACCGGCGTCCTAACCCGAGGCCGTCAACCGGCTCGGGGACCGTGCCAGGCGGGCAGTTTGACTGGGGCGGTCGCCTCCTAAAGGGTAACGGAGGCGCGCGAAGGTCCGCTCGGGACGGTCGGCAACCGTCCTTTTGAATGCAAGAGTACAAGCGGGCTTGACTGCGAGGCCCACAAGCCGAGCAGGTGCGAAAGCAGGCTCTAGTGATCCGGCGGCCCCGAGTGGGTGGGCCGTCGCTCAACGGATAAAAGGTACTCCGGGGATAACAGGCTGATCTTGCCCAAGAGTCCACATCGACGGCAAGGTTTGGCACCTCGATGTCGGCTCATCGCATCCTGGGGCTGGAGCAGGTCCCAAGGGTACGGCTGTTCGCCGTTTAAAGCGGTACGCGAGCTGGGTTCAGAACGTCGTGAGACAGTTCGGTCCCTATCCTCCGTGGGCGCAGGAGAATCGATGGAGGCTGCCCCCAGTACGAGAGGACCGGGGTGGACGCACCTCCGGTGAACCGGTTGTCGACCAACGGCACGGCCGGGTAGCCGCGTGCGGCGCGGATAACCGCTGAAGGCATCTAAGCGGGAAGCCGTTCCAGGGATTAGTTCTCCTTCCGGTAAGGGCCCAGGTAGACTACCTGGTCGATAGACGGCAGGTGCAAGGCTGGCGACAGCCTCAGCCGAGCCGCACTAATCGCCCGAGCTCTTCCGGAACCGCACCTCGCGGCCCGCGGGACTGAGCGCTCACGCGCGGTCCGGGCACGAGGATGCCCCCGAGTCAGTTCCCTTTCCTATGCGCCATGCGGCCCCCAGGGCACGTGAGTAGACACCGGACACCGTAACGGTGGGCGCCGCCCACCGGTCAGCGGCCAGAGCATGGGGGGCACGCCCGGTCCCGTTCCGAACCCGGAAGCTAAGCCCCATCGCGCCGAGAGTACTGCGGGGTCAGCCCGTGGGAGGCCAGGGCGCCGCTGACCGGTGGACGGCACCGAGCCGTGCGCTTGAACTGAGAAGGGGGAGGCCTCGCGGCCTCCCCCTTTTTTCGTTATACAAACCGACATTTGCACTATCTGTTTTAGGGGTGTTCGGATTGGCTTTAGCCGAGGGCATCGTTCTCGTCCGCAGTGAGGTAGACCCGATCTTTTTGCTTATGTCGCTTTCTGGTGGCGCTCAGTCGGTTCCAGGGTTCTGTCGCCACGTATATCCGGACGGATCTTTTGCTCCTTATTCCCAGTAAATC
>NZ_JBDGAB010000107.1:0-2995 GCF_040910705.1 Blautia sp. RTP21359st1_E11_RTP21359_211015 | reverse complement strand
TGACGCGACGGCCAACCGAATAGACCAGACTTGATTAAGGGTCGATGGACGCTCTGCTCCATCGACCCTTTCCTTGCTCTAGTCGCGGCGAAGGAAGCCCATCAAGGGGGAGTTTGAGGGGGCTTGCCCCCTCATGCACGCGCCGCCGCGTGCTGTCCGAGAACGTGAGCGACGCCGCGAACGGACGAGGGCTGGGGGGTCTCGGGGGGAACGCCCGAGCGGGTCAAGGGCAGCGCCCTTGCACGGCCAAGCGTAGCTTGGTATAACGTGACTATACCAAAGACTATACCAAAGCCGCTAACGCACCTTTAGGTGGTTCGAACTCGGGAGTTTGACATGACCGTAGCACCCTTGATTGCCATGAAGTCGACCAAATGCGAGAGCCTTGAAGCCGTGGGCAAGGAGCTGGACAGGCGGGCGCACACCTACGCCAACGATGTTGACCAGAGCGGCCGGCACATCGGCTACCGCTGCCGCGCCGAGGACGAGTGCCCGGTGCCGCTTGAGAAGGCGGTCGAGCGGCGCATGGCGGAACTCAAGACGAAGAGGAAGGTCAGGGAAAACCAAGTCCGCGCGATGGGGTTTATCGTGTCGACAAATGAAGCGCTTCCGGACGAGGAGACGGCCAAGGAGTTTCTTGACAGGTCGGTTCAGTGGTTCGGTGCGCGGTACGGATACGAGAACTTGCTCGCCGCCCAGATTCATCTGGACGAGGGAACCCCGCACGCGCACATCTGGATCGCCCCAGTCATCCGCGGCGAGGACGGCCACGACCGCCTGTGCGCCAAGGAGCTGTTCGCGCCCGACAAGCGGCGCAAGAACGCCGAGGGCAAGTGGGAGGTGACGGCCCAGGGAACCATGAGCAGGCTTCAGGAGGACTTCTGGGAGCAGGTCGCGAAGCCCTACGGGTACGAGCGCCCAATGCGCCACGAGCTGCGCGCGAAGGGCTACAGAAGCCTTGACGCGTACAAGGTGCAGGTCGGCACCACGAGGGCGCTCAAGTCCGAGATAGAGACCCTTGAGGGCGCGAGGGACAAGGCGAAGCACGGGGCGATAACTGCCAAGCGCGAGCTGAACGGTCTCGAGCAGCTTAGGGTTGAGAGCCATGTCAAATTGGGTGCCGTGACCGCCAAGGTCGATGAAAAGCGGGCGCAGGCTGCGGAAATCGACCGCCGAATCGCGGAGAAAATGGCCGAACTCGACCGCTTGGACGGCGAAATCGGCGAGAAAATCGAGCTTCGCAACGAGGTGGGCGATGACCTCCAGCGCGAGCAGCGGCGATTGGAGTCGGTTCGGCGCACGGCGGGACGGTTTGAGGAGGACGTTGAGGAGCTGGAAGCCATCGCTTCCCTCGCTGAGCGGTTCGACCACGCGGGACGCTTTGAGAAGCGCGGAATGCTCGATGAAATCGCTGCTCGATGCGATGGACTCCGCGGACGAGTCGGTCAGTTCGTGGAAGAGGTCAGAGAAGCGGTTGGACGGCTTGGGCTGGCAATTGCGGACCTCACCAGAAGGCTCGGGCCGAGAAGTGCGCGGATGACCACAAAGGCGCTCAAACGCGATTTGGCGGCCTTGGAGCGCGATTACGGGGAAGACGATGACAGAAGCCCCAAAGCCCGTGCTGCGGAAGCCCAGAGGGCTGCTAAGGCGCGGGATGCGAACCGTGACGATAGACCGCCGCGGCGGTCGTGGAGTCAGAGCCGCTGAAACGAAAACGCCCGCCCAGCCTTAAGCCAGGCGGGCGGGTCGTTCGTTTGAGGTACAATTCGGCAAAGGCGAACGGGGCTCCTACCCCCCGACGCTGACACTGAGGTCACGACTCAAATGCCACCGTAGTACCGCGGCCCCATTCTAGCACGCGGGCATCTGACTACAGCAAACTGGCAAACCATATCCGAGTTTGTGACCTCCCGAGACCCGGGAGGTTTTATTTTATGAGCGGCGAAAGTAAACAAATTGATGGGGTCGTGAATGACCCCGAGAACGGCGGCTTGAAATCCGGCCCTTGTCTAATAGCCGGATTTCATCAACTTTCGGAGGTTCGACCGTCTTACTGGAATGCATACAGAGCCGAATCTGGGGCAACGTTCTCAATCGATATGGTTCGCCTGAAGTTGTCGTTCATCAATGGCAAGGGCGAGTGGTTGAGCGGACACGCCCAGACTTTCGACTGCGACAGCATGAACGCATGGACGAGCAAGATTCGCCCTGGCGGTTGGTACGAGCTTTGGAGCTTCGCCATCGGCGATAGCTCGGTCGCGCTCGGCATCGGGTTCATAGAGCCGAGTTGCAAGGTCAACATGAATCGCGGGTTCGTTGAGTTCAACCCGAACAAGGTGGCTGGGGACAAGCGGTTCTGGCGGCTGCTGAAAAAGCTCGCGCCGTGCGTATCCCACGCGAGCTTGAAGCGGTATGACCTTGCCTACGACATCGAGTGCGCCCGCAAGGACTGTCGTTTGAGCAAGGACAGGCGGATGTACAAAGCCGTTATCAGCAACGGCATCACGGAATACCTCGGGGTCAAGAACACTGCTGGGTACGTGAAGGTCTACGACAAGGCAGCAGAGATGAACCTGTCGGGCGTGCTGACGCGCATCGAGCTGACGTGCGATGGCGAGTGGGACGCGGCGCAGGTTGCCGCACACTGGCCGCAGGTTCATGCGTGGGGCCCAGCCGGTGCGGACGATGCGCCGCCGCGCTCGCGTGATTGGCTGCGCTTGCTTGGGATGCTTCTGGCAGAAAAGGCAGAGCGGAACGAGGAAATCGAGACTTACGTTTCCATGCTCAATTGGAAGCAGAAAAAGCGCGCGCGTGATTTTTTGCGAGCGAACTTCCTCACCATGCCGACCGACTGCGCCGCCGCAGCCGTTGCCGAAGCGCGGAGTTGGTGCGCTCGGTTCGAGTAGACGGGTCAATGTAGCAATGCGTGACTACGGGGCGGCGTGGTCTGCGCTCGCGCAGATCTAAGCCGACTCGTTCACGGATTGCGGAATTG
>NZ_JBDGAB010000106.1:0-3077 GCF_040910705.1 Blautia sp. RTP21359st1_E11_RTP21359_211015 | reverse complement strand
AGCAATGCGTGACTACGGGGCGGCGTGGTCTGCGCTCGCGCAGATCTAAGCCGACTCGTTCACGGATTGCGGAATTGACGCGACGGCCAACCGAATAGACCAGACTTGATTAAGGGTCGATGGACGCTCTGCTCCATCGACCCTTTCCTTGCCCGTGTCTCGACTGGATGAGACCTGCAGAATCGGGCGGCTCATTATTTTTCGCTAACTACGTCCGAAAAATAATGTGACAAATGACAAATGACAAATGACCACAGGGGGGCGAGGTACTACGACCTCGCCCATGGGAATCCGATATCCGATACCGACAGTGATTTGCGGGGTGGTTTGGAGGGGCGAAGTCCCTCCATCTCGGCGCAGCCGAGCGGGCAAGGAAGAGGTGCCGCCACCGATGACGCGCAGCAATCTCGACCGCTGGGAGGATTGCGGAGAAGCCCCGCAGGGCACGTCCTTAGCGCAGCTAAGGTCTAACGTGCTAGACTTTAGTCGGCTAAAATCTGACGCAAGGCGGTTCTGACATGGCACACATAGCGAAGTACAAGGCTCAATCGGTCGGGCACATGCTCGCCCACTATAGGCGCGACCGCAGCAGCCTGGAGCGCGACAACATCGACCCCGAGCGCATCAAGAACGACTTGGTTGTCGGTCACTACACCAACAAGGACGGCAAGCTCGTTGTGGGGCGCGTGGAGCCGCGCGAGAGCGAGCCGAACTGGGGCACGGTGGAGAGCCGCATCGAGCGCGTGAACGAAGCCCAGAAGGCGGCTGGGAAGCGCGCCACGCGCAAGGATGCGGTCGTTATGGCTGACGTTGTTGTGACGCTTCCCGACAATGTGCGCAAGGGCGATGAGGACAGGTTCTTCCGTCTCACGTACTGGTACCTGTCGAAGAAGTTCGGCATCGAGAACATGATGGGCGGGTACGTCCACAAGGACGAGGTGCTGAAGGACGGCACGCCCGCCCGCGACCACATGCACGTGCCGTTCACGCCCATCCTAGATGGACGGTTCAACTACAAGCAGATGTGCCCCCGCAGCTTCTACCGGAGCATGCACAAGGAGCTTGGGGATTACCTAGAGGGGCGCATGGGCTACCGCCCTGCAATCGAGCTTGACGAGGAGACGCGGGCGCAGCGCGTGTACACGGACAAGTCCGTGGATATCGACAAGGTACGCTGTGCGGTCGATAAGGCCGTGGTTGAACCTGCGAAGGACGAAGCGGCGCGAATCGTCGCGGCGGCTAGGGAAGAAGCCGCCGCTTTGCTAAATGATGCCGAAGCGCGTAAGGCAGAGCTTGTTACCGAGATTGCCGACAAGGAGGGTGACCTTGCCGAGCTTGACAGCCAGCTCGAGGACGTGAAGCTCGATATCGAAGATGAGCAAGACCGATTGGAGTGTCTTCGGCAACGAGCGGACGGAGTTGCGCGAGACGTTGGAGAGCTTCGCTCCATCGCTGCCGAGGTTCGGGGCTGGGAAGCTGCGGGAAAAGCTGAGCGCGGCGCAATCCTCGATAACATCGTTGTTAAGTGCGATGGACTCGCGAGCCGCATCAGAGCAGGAGTTGCGGGAATGCGAATCAAAGTGGAAGAGCTTAGAAGCCGAATATCGCGCCCGCTCGAATATCTGATGCGCAGGGAACAGCCAAGGCAACAGAGCCTTAATGACGTGCTGCGCGATGCGCAGCGGGCGGCGGATGCGTGGAACCGCGACCACGCTGCACCGCAGAGGACGTATCGCGGGCGGGCTAGATGATGTGTTATAGTAGTACCTGTAATACACGACAAGGAGGTGCGACATGGCTACCGCGGTCACATCAATGAGGATTCCAACCGAGTTGAACGAGCGCTACAGCCGTCTTGCGAAGGAGACTGGCAGGTCGAGGAGCTTCTACGTTAACGAAGCCCTGCAAGAAGCTATCGACCGTTTCGAGTACGAGTACGGGATTCTCAAGGATATCGAGGACTATCGTGCTGGCAGGCTTGAGACCTACAGCATCGACGAGGTAAGGGCGCACTGTGGCCTGGCGAATTGATTTCACGAGGAACGCCGACAAGGCGATGCGCAAGCTCGATAAGGGCGTTGCCGCGCGGGTGTTTGACGAGCTTGACGAGATAGCGAAGCTCGAAGACCCAAGAAGCAGGGGCAAGGCATTGACGGGAAACTTGGCAGGCGTGTGGCGATACAGGGTCGGTGACTACCGAATCCTGTGCGACATCAATGACGGCAGGCTCGTCATTCTCGTGGTCGATGTTGCGCATAGACGCGAGGTTTACAAGCGCAGATAAAAAAAGAAAAGCCCCAGCAAGCTTGGCGGCAGCAGGGGCATTCGAGACAAGGAGATTATAGCATGGCGGCAAACGCTGGCGAGACGAAGGTGAAGCTCTGGGAGGGCATCTGCTACCCAGAGAACATGCGCGATGACTGGCAGGACGAGATAGACGACATTCTTCAAGTGCCTTTCGCTTATGCGGTTCACGACATAGACCATGACCAGAAGAGCAAGCAGCGCAAGACGCATGCGCACGTCATTGTTGTCTGGGGCGGCAACACGACACGCAAGGCAATCATCAACGTCTTGAACCGATTGAGCGCGGACGGCAAGAAGTGCTGTTCGTCAGCCGAGCCAATCAACAGCATCAGGCATGCGTATGACTATCTGATTCACGACACGGCTTCCTGTCGCAAGAAGGGCAAGGAGCTGTATCCGGTCGAAGCACGCATCGAGGGAAACAACTTCGACATTGGTCAGCTCGAACAGCTCTCGACTAAGGACAAGCAGGACATGCTCTTCGAGTTGGTCGGCTTCATCATGTGCGAGAGGTTCGAGACCATCAACGATTTCACGGCTGCGGCGCTGAGGGAGTTTCCCGAGCAGTACCGCGAAATCATCGTGGGGTACAACTCGATTCTCGAGCGCTATTGTCGCGGGAACTATCTGAACGCCGAACGTAAGCGCAAGTGCGTGGAACAGTCAGGTGCCAAAGAGTAGTCGGGTCAATGCAGCAATGCGTGACTACGGGGCGGCGTGGTCTGCGCTCGCGCAGATCTAAGCCGACTCGTTCACGGATTGCGGAATTG
>NZ_JBDGAB010000105.1:0-4017 GCF_040910705.1 Blautia sp. RTP21359st1_E11_RTP21359_211015 | reverse complement strand
TCCTTACCCCTGCCATCTGGAACATGATTCCAAATCCGCTGCTTTTCTGGAGCTGTGGAATCACCCGGAGCTTGACAGTGCTGTCGTGTTCCTTCTGAACCGAAACCTGGGCGGTGCCATTATCACCAATCATCAAATTCATCAGGGAAGTTCCATGCACAGCGGAACCCTTGAGCATATGTGCGTCAATCCTGACGGCCCTTTATGTTACTGCGGAAACCATGGCTGTCTGGAAACCTACTGCTCTGCCAACGCTCTGGAACAGTCTGCCGGGATGCCTGTGAAGGAATTTTTCCCGCTGCTCCGCGAAAAAAAATCTCCCCGGCTTGCTGAGCACTGGGAAGATTACCTGAACCATCTGGCATTTGCCATGAAAAACCTGAACCTGATCATCGATGCGCCGATCATCATCAGCGGATATCTGGCACCTTATTTTACGGAAGAAGACATCACTTATCTGCTGGAACACATCAACACAGGCGCACCCTTTACCCTGGATAAAGATCAGATTCTGGTCGGCACCCACGGGCAGTATACACCTGCCATTGGTGCAGCTTTATATTATGTGGAAAAATTTATACAGAGCGTGTGAATACAGGCAGCTTCACCTGAACCGCTCAAAAAAGCATGTCATACACAGCCAGACGGATATAACTTGATCCGCTCTGTCCTAAAGTATGACATGCTTTTTTATTTTACTTATTATTTTTTCAGTTCTTTCAGAAGCTGCCCGATCTTTGACACAAACAGATCAAAGGCCACATTATTCTTACCGCTGTTGATCACAATATCTGCTTTCGCCCGTGTAGACTCCACATACAGATAATGCATCGGTTTTACTGTGGTAAGATACTGATCGATGATTCCGTTTAAATCCCGTCCACGTTCCTCCACATCTCTGGAGATCCGTCTTAAGATCCTCTCATCTGCATCTGCTTCCACATAAACCTTGATATCCAGAAGATCTCGGATACGCGGATCTGCAAGAAGCAGGATTCCCTCTACCAGAATGACCGGTCTTGGTTCGATTTTCAGCACTTTGTCGGAGCGGTTGTGCTGACTGTAATCGTATACCGGACATTGGATGGTTTTGCCCTCCTTGAGTTCTTTGAGATGCTCTACCAGAAGATCGGTTTCCAGTGAATCCGGGTGATCGTAATTCACCTTCACACGTTCTTCAAAAGGAATTCCGTCCTGTCTGCGGTAGTAATTATCATGATAGATCACCACCACATCGTCTCCGAAATGCTTCTTCAGTCTGTTTGTAAATGTAGATTTGCCGGAGCCTGACCCTCCGGCGATCCCGATAATAATACTTTCCATCGTCTCTTTACCTCTTAAGCTAGAATTCTTCCGCTGTGGATCCCGCAGGCTTCCCGAAGAGTTTTTCCGTATAAAGAAGCTTTTTCTTACACAAAAGCTGCCCGGTCGGTGTGCATCTCCTGCATCCGGTTCCGGACAGCTTTTCTGGTTATTTTTTATAAAGCAATCGTTCTGATCAGATCTCAGCCTGCTCCAGAAGTGCCGGGATCTTGGACTCCCATCCAAGTGCCATGATATGTACACCCTGGCAGTATGGCTTGCACTCTTTAATGATACGTGCAGCGATCTCAACACCAGTGATACCAGCTTTTGTTTTCTCTTTGTCTGCTTTCAGCTCCTCGATCATCTCATCCGGAACATGGATGCCGGCTACGTTGTTGTTCATGAACTTAGCCATTCCAGCAGATTTCGGAATGATGATACCAACCTGTACAGGTTTTCCGAACTGTTTTGCTTTTTCCATAAATTTGATGAATTTCTCCGGCTCAAATACAGCCTGTGTCTGGAAGTAGTCTGCACCTGCAGCAACCTTTCTTTCCATCTTTGCAAGCTGAGCGTCAACGGAATCGCTGCATGGAGATACAACGGCACCCTTGGAGAATTTCGGTGGCTCACCAACCAGCTGGTTTCCTCCAAGATCTACACCGGACTCGAGAAGCTGTACTGTATGAAGAAGAGATACAGAATCAAGATCGAATACCGGTTTTGCCTGCGGATGATCACCCATCTTCGTATGGTCACCTGTCAGACAGAGGATGTTCTCAATACCAAGCATAGCAGCACTTAAAAGATCAGACTCCAGTGCGATACGGTTTCTGTCACGGCATGCAAGCTGGAAGATCGGATCCATTCCGGCGTCTTTGAGAACTTTACACATTGCAAGAGATCCAAGACGCATAACCGAAGACTGGTTATCTGTTACATTGACTGCATGAACGCCTTTGAGATAAGTTTTGGCTTCTTCTACCAGTTCATCTACATGGATCCCTTTTGGCGGTCCTACTTCTGCAGAAACTACAAATTCACCACGGTCGAATAATTCTTTCATTTTCATATTATATTTGCTCCAATCATTTAAAATTTGGGGTACGGTCCACCTGCTCTGCTGCATACATTGCGGAATATTTCCGGTGAACCGTATCATAATTTAATTTGGCTTCTTAATAAATCTTTGCTTATTATTTCACTTCATCATCTGTAGCGAAATTATGGATCTGTGTCGGGCATTTCAGTGCGTCAAGGCGTCCGATCTCTTTCAGACGTCTGTAGATGCGCTCCCATCCACACTCCATGTCACTGTCAACTTCGCATTTACCATTCTTGGAACCGCCGCACTGGCCGTTGACAAGACTCTTGGAGCATGCTGTGATCGGGCAGATCCCGCCGGTAAGGTTCAGATAACACTCACCACACTGGTCACATTTATATTCTAACGGTGTTACACCCTGGAAACCAGGTACCGGGTATGTATCGCAGGCTGCGCATACCATCTTGTCTTCCAGATATTCTGCGATGGTCTGTACACCAACACCACAGGAGAATACCAGGACCAGATCCGCTTCCCTGATCTTATCCATGTGTTTCTGAAGACGTAACTGCATATTTTCCGGATTACAGATATAATCCGTTGTCATGATCCCTGTCACATTTCCTTCAGCGGAAAGCTCCTTCTGAAGTTCAACAGCTTCTTTTTCCGGAAAACGAACTTCCTTGCATCCATGGCAGTTGATGATAAAAACTTTCTTTCCGGCTGCCAGTGATACGATAGTTTCTTTTGCTTTTAACTGGGTAATCAACATATCACTTCATCCCCCTTACTGCATTTTTTCCGGCTTTGATACTGTTAATGATCGGAATCTTGGAAGAACAGATATACTGACAGCATCTGCACTCAACACAGTCCATGACATTCATGTCCTTCATGCCCTGCCAGTTCTCTTCTTTCGCATATTTTACGAAATACAGAGGAGAAAGTTCCATCGGACATACGTCCACACAGCGTCCGCACTTGATACATGGCTGCTCTTTGGTCTCATCTGTATCAATGGCGATGATACCGTTGGAGCCCTTCATCATAGGTACCTCCAGAGTGTTCAGAGGGAATCCCATCATAGGTCCGCCCATCTTGACCAGAACATCGTCATCTGTAAATCCACCGCAGTAATCGATCAGCTCTTTTACGCTGGTACCGATCTTGATGATAAAGTTGCCAGGATTCTTAATCTTCTCGCCTGTTACGGTTGCAACACGCTCGATCAGCGGCATACCCTTCTGGATCGCATCGGAGATCGCTTTTACAGTACTGATATTATCTACGATAACGCCAACATCTGCCGGAAGGCCGCCGCTTGGAACCTTTCTGCCCATGACACGCTTGATGAGAGTTTTCTCAGCACCCTGCGGGTATTTGGTTCTTGCAACAAAAACTTCCATATTTCCGATATCGGCAACTTTTTCCTGCATTAATTCGATCGCATCCTGCTTGTTATCCTCGATGACAATGATGCCCTTCTCAGCACCTGTTGTCTTAAGGATCGCTTTCAGACCGAAAATAATATCATCAGCAAACTCAAGGAGAACCTTATGGTCTGCTGTTAAATATGGCTCACACTCACATCCGTTGAGAAGGATGGTATCAACCGGTTTTGCAGGTTTCAGCTTGACACAGGTCGGGAAACCTGCACCACCCATACC
>NZ_JBDGAB010000104.1:0-4176 GCF_040910705.1 Blautia sp. RTP21359st1_E11_RTP21359_211015 | reverse complement strand
GATCTTAGGGAATGGAGCTCACAGACGATCCATTCCAATGATGACTGGATCGTCCTGGGCCTTACCACCCCGGAGGGTGAAACAAAATATATGTACTATTCCGATTTCAAAAAGGCTCTGGAAGACGGAACCCTGCAGCTAAATGCCAACTCCGGTGCCCTGAAATACGAGGGAATTTCCCAGAAAGACTGGACTGAGCGTATTCTTTCCTCTCTGAGCGCCGAATATGCAGACGGCGGCATCCAGTCACAGGAACCTCTGAAAAACATCACAGACAAAAACGGAAATGTGGTTTACACAGATGTGGCAGATATGCTCACTCCGATCCTTGAAATCCCCTGTGCACCGGAAGGTTACGACAGTCTCCTGGATTACATGAATTCCACTTCATCCAAAACCAGGAATTTCAAAGGGAACCTGAACGATGCCTTTGAGCAGCTGGATAATGCCCGGGATCTTTTTTCCAGCTGGACAGAAGCTGCTCAGACACTGGAGGAGTACAGCAGTGATAATTCCAATATCCATTATGCCTATACGGATAACACCTCACAGAAAATCTTCACAAATACAGATGCAGCCTATACTTCCGACCTGACTGATATTTCCGGTTTTTCAGACAAAAAGCCTTACGTGTTCCTAAGTGTCAACGAAGCTGCCACAGATGAGAAAAATGCCCGGAATGGTCTTATGAATCTGAATCTTTCTGCTGCTGCAAACCCTTCTGTAGGAAACTGGATCGATCTCCTTCGAAACTCCACATACGATGAAAACTGCAGTTTTCTTGCCTGGATCGATGATACCAGCCTTCCTGTACAGGATTCCATTAAAACTGACAGACAGCATTTCCTGACTTACCGTACTTTATTTATCCCGGCTGCTGTGATCACCATGATCAGTTTTCTGCTCTTTATCATAGATTTTATCTGGCTTACTGTCCACACCGGAAGAAGAAATTCCGATAGCGGTAACACAGACACGGCTCAACCAGAACTGAACTTTTTTGACAGGATCTATACGGAAGTAGCAGCCGGACTTGTGTGTATCCCGGCACTTGGTGTATTGACTGCAGGACTGAACATGCAAGCTTCCACCTATAACCTTGTCTCCTCCCTGATCATCCTGGGTATCACGATTTTCCTGATCACGTGCCTGTTCTGGATCGGCTATTTAAGTCTGGTCCGCAGGATCAAAGCGCACACCCTGTGGAAAAACAGCCTGCTTCGCAAATGTCTGAAGCTTCCCCGTCTGTGTCTTTGCAAAGCCGGTAAACTGATCGATTTTTTCTCCAGGAATACCATCAGCAGAATCCGCATGGTAGTGGGACTTGGCGTATTTCTATTCCTTGAATTTTTCTTCAGTGCCCTGCTCGCAGCATCTGATGGTTGGTTCCTGATGTTTTTGCTTCTATTTCTTCTGGATCTGGGTGCGCTTTTCTGCGTCTACAAAATTGCTCTTGGGCGTGAACTCCTCCTTGATGGCCTGAAACGGATCACCGATGGAGAGCTCACTTACAAGATCCCGGAAAAGGAACTCCGTGGTGATCAGAAAGCAATGGCACAGTATATCAACCGCATTGGTGACGGGCTGGACGCTGCCGTGGAAAAAAGCCTCAAAGATGAGCGTATGAAAACCGAATTGATCACCAATGTCTCCCATGATCTGAAAACGCCACTGACTTCCATCATCAATTACATTGATCTGCTGAAAAGGCTGAACCTCAAAGATACGGAAGCACTGAAATATCTTGAGATCCTGGACTCAAAGGCACATCGTCTGAAAAGTCTGACCGAAGATGTAGTGGAAGCTTCCAAAACCAGTACCGGAAATCTTTCTCTGGAAATGACGGAACTGAACTTTGTGGAAATGCTTTACCAGGTGATGGGTGAATTCGAAGAACGGATGAAAAGCAGACATCTGACCCTGATGACACATCTGCCTGATTTTCCTGCCATGATCTATGCCGATGGCAGACGGATGTGGCGTATCCTTGAAAATCTTTTCGGCAATATTCTGAAATATGCCATGGAGAACACAAGGGTCTATGCAGAAGTTCTTCTGGAAAAAGATCAAGTCATCTTTACCCTGAAAAATATTTCCGCACAACCTCTGAACATTCCGGCTGAAGAACTGACCGAACGTTTCATCCGCGGCGATGTTGCCAGAAATACAGAAGGCAGCGGACTTGGATTATCCATCGCACAGAGCCTTACCCAGCTTCAAGGTGGCACCTTTAAACTTTATCTGGACGGTGACCTTTTCAAAGTCTGCTTAAGTTTTCCACAGAAGATCTCTCCCACAGTCTTATCCGCACCGGAAGATCCTCATTCCGAAGCACATTCTTAACCATTCATAAAAAACAGCAGCGGAAGCCCTGATGATATGATGAATCAGGAGCCAGGCTGCTGTTTTTCTCTTATTTTTGTTCTCTTTTACACTTTAATGGTGATCTCACGGTCTGTCCGGTTATATTTATAATACCGGACTCCGGCTGCATCCAGCATTTTTTTGGATGCGATCACCGACGGAGTATCTGCATATTTATCACAGTCGTATACGATAGTCCTGATCCCTGCCTGGATAATAGCCTTGGCACATTCGTTGCAGGGAAACAGGGACACATAAAGCTTGGCACCTTCCAGACTTCCTCCCCGGTAGTTCAGGATGGCATTGAGCTCACTGTGTGTCACATAAAGATATTTGGTATCCAGCGGATCTCCTTCTCTTCCCCAGGGAAACTCATCATCGGAACATCCCTTTGGAAATCCATTGTACCCCATTGACAGGATCTTGTTATCTTCACTTACGATACAGGCACCAACCTGTGAATGCGGGTCCTTGGAACGCATGCCGGAAAGCATGGCCACCCCCATAAAATACTCATCCCAGGAAAGATATCCCTGTCGTTTCTGTCCTTTTTTATCCATACAGAATCCTCTTTTTCTATTGGTTTCTTACTGATCGATCAATCCTCGATCATGTTGATCCTTCTGATATGGCGCTCATCCCCGGAAAATGGTGTATCCAGGAATGTATCCACGATCTTCAGAGCAAGCCCCGGTCCTACTACACGACCGCCCATGGCCAGAATGTTGGCATCGTTATGAAGTCTTGTTGCTTCTGCAGTAAAGCAATCTGTACAAAGTGCAGCACGGATTCCCTTGAATTTATTAGCAGTGATGGAAATTCCGATACCTGTTCCGCAGATCAGGATTCCTTTCTCACACTCACCGTCCACGATCGCCTGTGCTACTTTCTTTCCATAAACAGGATAGTCTACAGATTCCGGACCATTGCATCCAAAATCTTTGTACTCCAGTCCTCTCTCTTCCAGATGCTTCTTTACCTCCTGCATCAGCTCATAGCCGCCATGATCACATCCCAGTGCTATCATTTTCTTTCTCCTCCTCAACGTTGATAATTTTATGACCAGCCGCTTTCAGTAAGCGGTTCATGATCGCCTGTCCCATTCTTGGTGTAAAAAATGCCTCTGAATAAATGGCACTTACATTACAGCTGTCAAAATCACGCAGGACCTCGTACAGATGATGCGCGATGGTTTCTTCCTGCTCCCGGCTTCCGATACTCTTTACGATTCCATGTGAATATCGGCCTTTTGTTTCATCTGTTGCGATGATCCCCACAGTCAGTCCCTTCTCCTCAGCCTCTCCGGCTCTTTTTTCGATCTCCGCGATCACACCCTCTGTGGACCCCTCCACAATGGCAAGATCTGCCTTTGGTGCATAATGACGGTATTTCATTCCCGGTGCTTTTGGATGGACCTTGCTGTCCGGTTTGATCAGCCCCTTATCCATCCTTACATCTCCAAGTGTTTCCCGGAGCATTTCCAGGGAAATATATCCCGGCCGCAGGACTACCGGTATGTCTTCTGTAAAATCTACGATCGTAGATTCCAGACCGATATTTACCTGTCCTCCATCAATGATCATATCAATGGCTTCTCCCAGATCCTCTGCCACATGTCCCGCTGTCGTAGGACTTGGTCTTCCGGAAGTATTGGCACTTGGCGCTGCCACATATCCGCCAGCCGCAAGGATCAGCTCCTGTGCGATAGGATCACTTGGAAAACGTACTGCCACACTGTCCAGTCCTCCGGTTGTTTCCTTTGGCACGATATCTGCCTTGGGAAGGATCATTGTCAGCGGACCCGGCCAGTAT
>NZ_JBDGAB010000103.1:0-4225 GCF_040910705.1 Blautia sp. RTP21359st1_E11_RTP21359_211015 | reverse complement strand
TCTTTTCTTTTCCGGGGGCTGTACTGTCCCTGCTTAACGTTGGAAGCTGCCGCTTCCGGGTGTGAGTTTGTTTCCATGAGATATGTTCATTGAGTTGCACTTCAGTTTGCTTTGTGTCCGCTCGATATGGGCGAGAGTGTAGCCTTTCCCTATCTCGCTTGCCTTATACTCCGTACCGCTTCGGGCTGTGACATAGTAGCCGTTAAGTTTTCCGGTGCTTGCCCTGGCTTCCCGGACTTTAAAACCTCTCTTACCAAGTTCTTCCTTGAATTTGGTAAAGTCAAAGCCCTGCATCTTCTTCAATACGCCGTCCATGGCTTCCTTGATTTCCGCTTTGTTGACTTTGCCAATGTCCTGCGACTGTACAAAGTTCCGTTCCTTGGCTATGGCATTGGCGGCTTCCGTTGCCTTTTTCCCTATCCAGTTGTCCCGGTACAGTTCCCCGGAAAGGGAAACCCGGTTTGCCAGTATGTGCAGGTGGGCTTGCTCTTTCTTGCTCTCCGTACCGCTGTGCCGGATGATGATGTACTGGTGGTTCGCCAACCCCATGCGCTGCATGAAGTCGTTACCAAGTTCCGCCCAGTCCGCATCCGTAAAGGTGGCGCTTTCCTCTATCGAGGGGCTGACCTCGAAACGTAGGCAGTTGTTTTTTACGTTCGGAAAATCAATGTGATACGGTTTCATTTCCTGCACCATTTCCGCACCAGTACACCCATAAAGTTCATGCCGGGCTATCTCGGTGGCTACTGCCTGCCCGTTTATCTCTTTGGCGAGGTCGTACTCCAATGCCGCCACACCATGTGATATGCTTTTCCCTTTCCCTATCATCGTGAGAGTATTTTTTTGAGCTCTGTAATTAGTGCCCGGTTCTCCTCGAACACTTCCCGGTACTGGCGACCACCGAAGTAGTTGTTCAGCCGTTGGAGCGTTCCTTTCAACTGGGCTATGTCCCGGAGAAGCTGCCGTTCCTCCTCGGTGTACCTCTCCCTTGGGCGCCCCCCAAGGGACAAACTCCGGCAGTATTCCGATACGCTTAGACTGCACCGGGCTGCCTGCTCCGCAAGTGCGTCCTTTTCAAGTTCGGTACACCGGAATGTAATCTTTTCGTTCCGTCTTAGTTCCATGCCACAAAGGTAATCTTAAAATCTTTTTGAGCAAAGCGAGAAAGGCAAGAAATGTCCGACAAGGACACTTCTTGCTATATATACACATGCCGCATGGGAATACATCCACGCCAACCGCCCAGCAAAAAGCCCCGGCGTGTTAGAAAATCCCCCACAGCCTAACAAATTCTACCCCATTTCTACCCAAGGGGATTACACGCCGCAGAAGTCATCCGGGAACATGTCTTCCAGTTCGTCCAAATCAATGGTTTCTTCTTCGGACACCTCCACCCATTCAACGTTTTCTTTCCCTCTTATCGCACATGAGTACATCTCGGCGGCGGCAAGAGAAGAGAACACCTCGTGCATAGGCTCGCCGTTCTCTAACCAGTAAACACAATATTCGACCATAACAGTTTTATCATTTATCGTTGTAATGCCCCTCTACCTCCAAGATGTAGACCTCTACCACTTCCTCGTAAATGTCATAGATTATCCGGTCATGGGCGGTAATGTGTCGAGACCATGTAATATCCCCACCGCCCCTTAACGCTTCGGGATGCCCAAGCCCAGTCTTAGGGTGCTCTAACAATTCTTTGTAGATTTTCTTATACTTCTTGAACAAATTGGGGTTTGATTTCTTCCATTTGGCAATCACCTTATCCACCCCGTCGGAAACCCTAATTGTGTACATCATAGACTATCGAAATAAGCGTCAATATCCTCACTGCTTTTGAGGGTAACACACTTTCCGGATTTGATTTCTTCCCTTGCCTTGTCAATCCTTGCTTGCAGCTCCGGGGTTATCATCAAATCTTCACGACCAACTTTTACCAAAGCGTAAATCTCGTTTTTCCTGCGAATTAGTACCTGCTCGCCATTGTCAGCTTTGGTGAAAGACGCTGCGAGGTTGTTACGGTATTCTCTTACTGATAATGCTTCCATATCTGTTTGCTTTTAAATTCAGCACAAAGATAGCTATATTTCAATAAAATACAAACATTTTGTACACAAACGTGTACACGCCATAAAAACCCGTTTCCAATCCTACCGCCCGTTGGTTGGTTTTGCTTTGCTCTTTTTCCCTATCGTTTTTCTTTTTCCGACAGTAAATCAACCACTTAGCTCTATAAATTCCCCTTGTCTGTTATAAGCATCGTCTGTAATATGCTCTATCACTTCTTCGCAAACGCCCATAAATAAAGGGATTAGAACATGTGTTTCCCCACACTTTGGGAGTTTAGTCCCCACACTTTGGGAGTTTAAAAGTAAATTAGTCCCCACACTTTGGGAGTTTTACCCCTCTTTTTTTGTTTTAATGTGGGGATTGTGTATATTTGCAGCAAATCAATCGTTTATGAAAAAGAAACTACCTATTACCAAGAATAAAGATGTTGTTGTTTCATGGGTATATACATGGTCAAAACAGCAAGACATGTCCATACACGAACAAAGAATAGTTCTTCGCATACTGGAAGCGTGCCAAGCTGAACTAAAGGGAGTAAAACTGAAAGATTATGCAGGCACGAAACGCAAGTTTGAGCATGGACTTTGGGATGTTGATGCACAAATGCATGTATCTGACGTTATTTTTTCCGGACGTGATTACAATGAAATCATAGCCGCACTCGATTCTTTGGCAGGACGTTTTTTTACTTACGAAGATGACGAGGAATGGTGGAAGTGCGGATTTATATCTAACCCAAAATATAAAAAACGCACTGGCATTATAACCTTTCGTGTGTCTAACGACCTTTGGGATGTGTTTACCAAGTTCGCCAAGGGGTACAGAGAATTTGAGTTAAACAAGGCTCTTGCGCTACCTACTGGGTATTCCCTTAGGTTTTACATGTTAATGAGTGGGCAGGTGTACCCTTTGGATATATCCCTTGAAAACTTGAAAGACCGTCTTGGCATACCTGCGGACAAATACAAGGACAAGAACGGAAAAGACAGAATAGATCATTTTGAGGAAAGAGTTTTGAAACCAGCAAAGGCTGCGCTTGATGAGAGCTGCCCATACACTTTCAACTACGTGAAAGTGCGTGAAAACCCAAACAACAAACGTAGCAAGGTGACCGGGTTTAGGTTCTACCCGGTCTATCAACCACAGTTCAGAGATGAAGAACTGGAAGGGAAAGAATTGCAAGCAAAGGTTACAGCACGATATCAGATAGACAGCCATGTGTACGAGTACCTCCGTTATTCCTGCGGCTTCACATCGGAAGAGATAAACCGGAACAAAGAGACATTCATAACGGCACAAGAAAAGATAACCGACCTTATCGGAGAACTGGCTCTCCTAAACGGAAAATCACGAGAAAAGAACAATCCGAAAGGGTGGATTATAAACGCCCTTAAAGGGAAAATCAAGGATAAGTAACAGGATTACCCGGCTGAAACACTCCGGGTAATCTTGTCAAATCAGAGGAACGATTTCCATTTCTACACCAAGTTCTTTCATCTGCTGTTGTATTTCCTCGCTGCTTAGTTTCTCTCTCGCCAGTGCAAGCCCATGAAAGGCGTCCCAGCCTGCCGGCTTCGAAACGATACTACCGTTTAGGACGGCATGGGTGATTTCGCCGCCGGACTTCGCACCCTTGTTCAGTATGAAGAAGAACCGGGGTTCTTCGTGTTCCGTTGTTCCCATAATTCGTAAAGTTAGATGTTTATTTATTCCCCTTTTGTTCCCTTGCCTGCTCTTGGTAGTATTCATAATACTGCTTGTAGTTGTCCCGGTCTTTGGCTGCATCCGTCCAAAGATAGCACATGAAACAAGCGAACAATAGGGAGATAACAGCACAAAGGATTGAGTAGAACGAAATTCGTTTGTCCACATAACCGCCGTTTTTCATTCTGTACCCCTGCCGTTCAAAGTCCGCCAATACGTTTTTTAGGCGATTTTCGGCACTTTCGAGGCTTTTCCCGTCTATTTGTACCTTTCGGGATGTTGCATCCTCTATGCGCTTCGTATAGACTTCAACACGCTTTAGTTCTTGATACACCAGTTCTACCGCAAGCTGCGGGTTTACCCTTGGCGTTGTATCTTTTCTTTTCCGGGGGCTGTACTGTCCCTGCTTAACGTTGGAAGCTGCCGCTTCCGGGTGTGAGTTTGTTTCCAT
>NZ_JBDGAB010000102.1:0-4308 GCF_040910705.1 Blautia sp. RTP21359st1_E11_RTP21359_211015 | reverse complement strand
GATTAAGCAAGAACAATTTGGGCAAAAACGCAATCAAAACATTTCGACAAAATCTGCACACTTTTTATCATACATAAATAGCAAAAAAATTGTAATAAATAACACTTTCTTACCCCTATAGTATGCTGTAAACTTATGAACAGAACACTACCTGAAGCAGAAAACACATCTGATGATCCGATTTCATCTGAACCGGAAGAAATACTGATGGACGAAAATACCCAGAAAAATCCGGAAAATCTTTTTGATTCCAATGATACCAATGTTGCTGCTGCAGGCAACGAAACAAATTATACTCTTGGCACAACACTGACTGCGGACATAAAGAATCGTCAGTAAAGCGGACATTCGCAATCCGCTTCGCTACTTGCTCATGAACGCAGTCGCTTCGCGATCTGTCAGTGGGAGCTTTCAACTCCCACTGACAGAAGCCCCCCTCACCCGCCGCTTAGTGCTCCGCGCACTTGAAGCGTGTGAATGCTTATCTGCGTTCAAAACTTCATCAGCTCCAGCTTCTTCTCTCTGGTCAGCTGCTTGATCCGGTACTCCCGGCTCATGGCCTCCTCCTTTGTGGCAAAGCCTTCGTAATACACCAGCTTCACCGGCCTTTTGGCCCGGGTATATTTAGCGCCTGCTTTGCCTTCATTATGGGCTTTCATCCGCCTGGCAAGACAGTTTGTCCACCCAGTGTAGAGTGTGCCGTCCGCACACTGTACGATGTATGTATAGTTCATGTCAGTTTCCCCTTCTGTAAAAAATTCCGGTAATATCCACACAGACCATTGTCGTCCTGCAAGACCGATGTCCCGGCAGCTGATATCCTTCCTTCTATGTAAAGACAGCCACCAGCATTTCTTCAGCAGCCATCCTTCTATACTCAAGCAGCCGGCACAATTCATGTATTTCACTTATAACAAAGATAAAGCAGGCTGGGATTCCGGCTGCGGATTTTCCCACCTGCTTTATTATACGGTCATTTCTTATTTCTGTGAATATGGAATTCACTGCATAGCTGCTCTATAGGTATTCGTATTCTGATCTTGCTGTATTTCCCGATCAATCAATAAGCCCAGCCTACTCCATCACATAATTCTTCAGCACATAAATCTTCCCATCACACTCCACAGCCTCCACCTTCACAGCCTGCTCCTGCGTTTCCGGATAATATCTGGAAGAGAAAACAACCTCTCCGCCATTCACATAGATTTCCACAGCTGTAGTATCCGCAAGAACTCTGATGCTTTCGATCACACCGGACGGAACATGCGCCTTACGTACTTTACGTCCGGCACCGGCCTTCTCGGAGAGAGTTAAGATCACATCTCCGTCCTGATATTCCAGGAAGAGATTTTCCCCAAGGCTTACTTTACCCTGCTCACCTTTTACCTGAACATCCAGATCAAACGGTCCATTCACCGGAATCTCCGCACTGGAACCGCTGACAGAAACGCCAGCCCTTCTCAGCCCGTTCAGTTCTTCCACCGGATACTGATAAAGCATTCCGTTTTTATACATAACTTCCCTTGGAACAGTCAGGCAATGCTGCCAGCCTTCGCTCTCTGCTGTAGGATTCACATACTCCTCATCTGCATCCGGCATTCCCATCCAGCCGATCAGGATCCGTCTGCCCTTTCCATCCTGGAATGTCTGGGGTGCATAGAAATCAAAGCCGTGGTCCCATTCCCGGAAAGCTTTTTCCTCCGGCTTTCCATCCTTCAGGATAAAGTATCCGGACTGATAGATGTTCTGAAAACGGAACTCTTCTCTGGTCAGTCCCTGGGGAGATACAGAAAGCACCTCCTGTCCCTCAAGAGTGAAAAAATCCGGGCACTCCCACATGTATCCGAATGCCTTCTCCGTAGTAAGCTCACCGTCAAATTTCCAGTTCTTCAAATCTTCGGATCTGTAAAAAAGTACGGCACCCTGGTCACTTTTCTGACGGCCGCCAAGGATCATCCGGTACTCTTCCCCCTCCTTCCAGACCTTCGGGTCACGGATGTGGCAGGTGTAATTCTCCGGATAATCCTCACAGGAAACTGCAACCTCCTTTGTTCCGAAATGAAGGCCGTCCGCACTCTCCACATGAAGAGTGCTAGACTGCCTTCCGTTATTGATATAATCATAATCTCCATCCATCTTGATGTTTCCTGTGTAGAAAAGATGAAGCTTATCTTTCTCCGCAATGGCAGAGCCTGAGTAAACACCATGACAGTCATAAATGCTGTCCGGCAGAAGCGGAACCCCTTCATATCTCCAGCTGATCATATCTTCACTGGAGTAATGTCCCCAGAATTTCAGTCCACCATTGGCCTCAAACGGAGAATACTGGAAAAACACATGATATCTTCCCTTGTACCAGCATAATCCGTTCGGGTCATTGAGCCATCCCACAGGCGGCATCAGATGATGGGTCAGACGGTTTGTCTGCATCGTCCTGGCAACTGCTGCCGTTTCCTCGATTTTTCGCACTTCCTCTGCAAGTACCTTGGTCAGAGAACTCATTTTATTTTACCTCCAGTACTTCAGAACCATTATTTACTGTTCCTTCTGCAAGCATTTTTACTTCTTCATAATCATCGGTATTGGTTACGATCAGCGGTGTGGTCACATCATAGCCGGCTGCCTTAATAGCATCCATATCAAAGGTGATCAGTGTCTGGCCTTTTTTGACCACGTCACCGTCCTTTACATGAGCGGTGTAGAATTTACCGCCAAGTTCAACGGTGTCAACGCCGATATGGATCAGCAGCTCCAGACCACTTTCTGTCGCAAGCCCGATGGCATGCTTTGTGTCAAAAATTGTAGAAACCGTAGCGTCACAGGGTGCTTTTACTTCACCTTTGGACGGAATCACTGCCATGCCCCTTCCAAGGACTTCAGATGCAAAGGTTGCATCCTTTACTTCTGAAAGCGGAATCGCAGTTCCCTCAAGCGGGCTGTAGAGGGTCTGTGCACCTGTCTCTGAAGTTTTCTCCTGGGCAATTTCTGCCGGAGCATCTGATTTTTTCTCTGCTTCAATATTTTTTTCAGTTGTTTCCTGTACTTCATCCTTATATCCGAACATCCAGGTAAGCACAAAAGCCACACCAAATGCGATGGCAAACATCAGGATATAACCAACTGGATTATTCAGGCACAGCAGGATTCCGAAGATACCGGTAACACCTGTTCCTGTGGCACCAAGACTGCTAATGGAGGCAAAAAGTGCTCCGCATGCACCACCCAGGCAGCCCATGATAAACGGCTTTCCGAAGCGGATGTTTACACCGAAGATTGCCGGCTCTGTGATTCCCATGCATGCGCTTAAGGCAGAAGGAACAGCCATGGATTTGATCTTCTGATTTCTGGATTTCAGGCCTACAGCAAGAGCTGCACCACCCTGTGCAATGTTAGCTGCAGATGCAAGTGGCAGCCAGTAGGTAACGCCGAATTTGGCCAGCTGTCCAAGGTCAATGATAGTGTACATGTGATGAACACCGGCAACAACAGTCGGTGCATAAAAGGCACCCATAATAAAACTTCCGATTCCAAATGGCAGTGCGATCAGCCACTGGATCCCATCCAGAAGTCCGTTCTCAACAGCTACGAAGATCGGTCCGATAATGGAAAGTGTAAGATAACCGGTTACAAAAACACTGACAAGTGGTGTTACAAAAAGATCGAACATTGCAGGTACGAACTTATGAAGTCTTTTCTCGATCTGTGCCAGTACCCATACTGCAATGATAACCGGGATCACATGTCCCTGATATCCCACCATGTCAATGGAGTAAAGTCCAAACCATACCTTCTGCGTTGCCTGCACACCCTCTGTTGCAACAGTCCAGGCATTCTGCAGATTTGGATGGATCATGATCATACCGATAACCGCACCCAGATAAGGGTTGGCACCGAATACCTTCGCACCACTGTAAGCGATAAGGATCGGCAGAAATGTATACGCTGTGTTACTGAAAAGCTGTGCAAATACATAAATGGAACCATTGGTGTTAATATTCAGGAAGCCGTTGTTTACCATGAAGTTCAGGGCTTCCATGATTCCCATCAAAAATCCGCTGGCTACGATAGCTGGGATGATCGGGACAAAAATATCTCCCAGTGTCTTGATCAGTCTCTGTATCGGATTAGCCTTGGATGCTGCCACCTTCTTAAGCTCATCCTTACTACTCTCTGATATTCCGGCGATCTGGATAAATTCATCATAAACCTTGTTTACAACTCCTGTTCCCAGGATGATCTGCATCTGTCCCTGTGCGAAAAACACGCCCTTCACACCGTCGATGTTCTCTACATATTCCTTATCCGCCT
>NZ_JBDGAB010000101.1:0-4545 GCF_040910705.1 Blautia sp. RTP21359st1_E11_RTP21359_211015 | reverse complement strand
TGCATCGTGCTGAATTCAATAAAGCGCTTGCCAGGAATGCGGTAAGGTCCAAACATGCCGGTGACATTGTACTGGATAAAGACTTCGCAAAAATGAATGATGCAGAGAAGCGGCAGATTGCAGACTATATCAAAGACAATGCAAGGAAATTCCGGACAAAAATGTCACGGAAGATTCGAGCAAACCGTTCATCTAAGATTGATATACCGGCTACGATAAAGAAAAGTTGCCAGACTGGCGGCATCCCGTTAAGACTTATACACCAGAAGCCAGTGAGACAGAAGTCAAACCTGATTCTGATTCTTGATGTGTCTGGGTCCTGCAAGAATGCCTCTGAAATGATGCTGGTGTTTATGCATGCAATGAAGGAAGTGTTTCCCGGTGGATGCAAGACTTACGCTTTTACGAATCGTCTTTATGATATTTCAAAATTCTTTGAAACAGACAACCCGAATGAAGCAGTAAAAGCCGTTATGGATGCGATACCGAGAGCGGGTGCCTATTCTAACTATGAAATCCCTTTCAGAACGTTCTACGACGAGCACATGAGTGAGGTGACCGGCGATTCTTACGTTTATTTCATCGGTGATGCGAGAAATAACAAAAACGCCAGCGGTGAAGACTATGTGAAGGCAATTGCAAGAAAGGCAAAAAAAGCGTTCTGGTTGAATACAGAAAAGGTGGAAGAATGGAACCACGGCGATTCTATCATTGGAACATATGCAAAATATATGACAAAGGTGGCACAGACGGTGACGCCGGCAGAATTGCTGGGATTTTTGGAGAGGTAAGAAGAGAGGGCTGCCACGCAAGCACGCTGCGGGCCCCTTGCAGTTTTTGCTTCTGTCTGCAAAGACGGGCTTTTGTCAACGAAGAACGGGGAATCCCCGGCCGACCAAAGGTTCCGGTTTTGACTTCGCACGCGGGTTTGAATTCCCGTTCGTGCACTGCACTCAGCCTTGCGGCTTCGTTTGTCAGCAGCAAAAGCCGCTTGGTTATATTTATTCTCTGTACTCAGCCTTATCGATGGGCGGGAAACCCGCCCTCGTCTGGTACACGCGAGCATAGCTCGCGGTATCACGGCTTCGTTTGTCAGCCTCTGCGAGGCTTGGTAACGAAGGCGTAAGGCTGAGTTATCATGAAAAGAATTCCGCATATTAAGTGCAGAAGCAAAAAGAAAGGAGCAAAAAAAATGCCAAAATCAGCTAACGAAGAAGTCAGGACGATTTACCGGCCGCCGTATTCTGTAGATGCATCGGCGAGTGCTAAGATGCTGAAGAAATACTACGACGCCAGGAAAGACGGAGAAATAGTAGACGTGGTGACTCTGACAGAGCCATATAATATAATCGGAAGTAATGCTTTTGATTTCTGCCATGTTAAAGAGATTACTATTCCGGATACCGTGACACAATTGAATCGTTTTGCTTTTGCTGACTGCAAAACGCTAAAAAAAATCACGCTCGGAAAAGGTATTAAAAAATGTGGGGAAGACCTAACTTTCCGGTCAGGCGTGCAGGAAATCGTCTGGACAAAACCAATTAAGGAAGATGTAGACGATGCATTGTCGTCATTACTGTATGGATTAATCCGGGAAGAATCTTCAATATTCTACCGGACAGACGAAATCCGGCTAAACAAAGGGAGAATATTTCTCAATACAGGAAAAGCACAGAAAACCTTTCTGCTGACATATGGCGGCAGAAGCATAAGACTTCCAAAGTGCATTAACAAATACCTCAACATGTTTGTCATCCAGGATATGGTGTACGCGGCTCTCGCCAGCGGTACAGATAAGACAAGCCGGTTTCTGTCATACCGTCTCATTTTTAGAATGATGCAGGATTTTCAGAACAAAGCGAGCGTTGCACTGGAGCTGTACATCCTGGAAGGTTCGTCAGATGCGAAAAGATACCTCCAAAACAATGCGGCGAAAATCGCAAAAGCATTTGCGGAGTGCGGAGATGATGTTGCATTGTCAAAATTTGTATCTCTTGGCCTGATGGATGCAGAAGCGCTGCTGTATACACTGCCAGTCGCGCAGGAGAAGGAATTGCAGACATCCGTATCGTATCTGCTTGATGAGATGCGAAAATGCGGACTTGCAGTGCCGGATTCTCTGAGTTTGTAAGTTCTTTAACATTTGACAAGCCGCTGCCAATCCGGCAGCGGCTTTTTTACTAAAAATCCAGTATATTGTACATATAAACACAAAAGGAGATATAATGTCAATAACCCGCGCCCGAGATAAATCTCGGACGGGGCTTGTAAAAACATGCATATTTTTATTCTGTATTTTTTATTAGTCCTGTCCATATTTATTAGAGGCGTTGGCCGCAAGGCCTTATTGATAGCGCCGGGGTTCCCCCGTCGTTATCAGCAGTCTTATTGATTAGCCTCAGTGTTAAACGAAGCCTTCCGGGCTAGTTTAATACTACGTTACCGGTAAAATAGGCACCGTGGGATACTCCTCAAGTCTCACGCTCTGCGGCATGCTGTTAAACATCTCTTAGGGTAGGAGAAGTGCAGTATGCGCTAAACTATCGGATAACATTGGCGATGAGGACAACCGATTCTGACTAGGCGCCGGCTTACCGGAGCCGAAAGGATAGAGAACCTGTATGGGCTGCTTTTAAATATCTTCGGATATTTGGAAGCAGTTGGTACAGAAGGCGTAAGCCATCCCGGCTTGCCGGGAAAATATAAGAATAAAAGGAGGGCAGCTTATGCCAGTTGCAGTAGTTAGTAAGACAGGTGAAAGATTAATGCCAACAAGTGAACACAGAGCACGTAAGCTGCTCAAATCAGGTAAAGCAATCAAGTATAGTTACCATCCGTTTACCATACAGCTTACCGAAAGGGAATCTGGAGATGTTCAGCCCATAGAGCTTTGTATGGATACCGGATATATACATATTGGAATATCTGTAAAATCAGAGAAGCACGAATATCTGGCTGAACAGATTGATACATTAACGGACGAAAAAGCTAGGCATGATGCATGCAGGATGTACCGCAGACAGAGACGAAGCAGAAAGAGATACCGCCAGCCACGGTTTAATAACCGGAAACGTAATGACAGGTGGATTGCTCCATCTCTGGAGCATAAGAAAAGTATCCACATCCAGGCAATTTTACGTATCTGTAAAGTGATGCCAGTTACTGATATTACCTTAGAAATGGGCAACTTTGATACTCAGGTTTTGAAGGCCAGAGAAGAAGGTAAACCATTACCGCAAGGAGTAGATTATCAGCATGGCGAGAGATACGGTATTACAACGCTCCGCGAAGCGGTGTTCGCGCGTGATGGATATACATGCCAGTGCTGCGGAAGGGCAATAAAAGACGGTGCGATTCTTCATGTACATCATATCGTATACAGAAGCCAGGGCGGAACAAACCGTATGTCAAATCTCATCACTATATGTGATAAATGCCATACACCGGCAAATCACAAGCAAGGCGGTAAGTTGTATAACTGGAAACCAAAGATTGCATCATTTAAGGGTGCAACATACATGACTACTATTCGATGGAAACTATATAACGAAGTAAAAGCGTTGTTTCCAGATATTGATATTGATATTCATATTACATATGGCGCTGAAACGAAAGAACGGCGCAGGGCATTGGATATTGACAAATCACACGTTAATGATGCTTTTGTAATGGGGCAGTTTCATCCAAAGCACCGTTCAAAACCTATATGCTATAAGAAAAAGCGCAGGAACAACCGGTGTCTGGAGAAATTCTACGATGCAAAATATATCGACAGCCGTGACGGTAAAAAGCGAAGCGGCCAAGAGCTGTTTAATGGCAGAATCAGCAGGAATCATAAGAAAGACTCAGAGAATCTACATCAGTATCGGTTGCAAAAAGTAACTCCTGGAAGAAGAGCAATCAGGAGGCAACATTACCCCATTCAGCCTCATGACATTATCGTTTATAACGGTAATAAAATTGAAGTTTCAGGATGCCAGCACAAAGGTACAAGAGTCGTTTTTTCTAAAACTAAAAAGTCAGTACAGATATCAAAAATTAAACTATTTAAATACGCTGGCGGTTATTCCAAATCAGTATTTAATTAATAGAAAAGGAGGAAGCAGGAGGAATGCAAAACCGCGCATTCCTCCCCACCAGACTGCGAAACAAGGAATATTGTTTCTACGTCGGATGGGGTACCCTGCGCGAAAAAAAGATGGATTTTGCATTTTATACAGACGCAGAAAAGAAACTAAAAGAACTGCGTTCAAAAGAAGAAAAAATAGAGATAAAAGAAGGTACAAAAATAATCGGCTCGTTTGCGTTTCGTGCCCCAAATGCCAAAGAGATTGTACTTCCTGATTCAGTTGAGACGATACAGATGTATGCATTTGGGAATTGTGAAAATCTTCAAAAAGTTGTTTTTGGGAAAGGAGTAAAGTGTATTTTTCCAGACATATTTAGGATTTAAAGCGGGAATCCTCGGTTATTCTATATCCGAGATGAAAGCGCATAAAAAATAAAAATATCGTATACGACTTTTTTATCTCCGCATCTCATGCG
>NZ_JBDGAB010000100.1:0-4584 GCF_040910705.1 Blautia sp. RTP21359st1_E11_RTP21359_211015 | reverse complement strand
GGTTCATCAGTTCTTCCAGGATCGGCTCTGCCTTGGAGATCGGAATGGCATATCCCATGCCTTCCACCTGACTGTCTGCATACTTGGCCGCATTGATACCGATCACTTCACCGTTCATGTTCAGAAGTGCACCGCCACTATTTCCGGGATTGATTGCTGCATCAGTCTGGATCAGTCCGCTGGCTTCTCCGTCCTCTGTACTAATGCTTCTGTTAAGGGCACTTATCCATCCGGAGGTAACTGACTGTCCATAGCCCAGTGCATTGCCAATGGCAACCACCTGCTCACCAACTACAAGATCGTCCGAGCTTCCCATCTGTGCGATCTTGATCTCATCCATGGTCTCATCCGGAATATCGGATTTCTCCACTGCCACCACTGCCAGATCATTCTCTTCATCGGTGCCTTTGATCTTGGCAGAAACTGCATTATCCACATCCGCATCTCCATCGGAGCTGCTTGCCATAGCCTGGGTTTCTTCTTCCGCTCCTACCACATCACTGCCTGCAAAGCACACAGTAAGTGTAGTCGCTCCAGATACCACATGGTTGTTAGTCGCAATGAGAAGCTCGCTGTCATTTTCTCCTACAATAATACCGGAACCACTTCCTGCACTCTGATACTGCCTCGTTCCATATCCGAAAAAGCTTGGGATTTCCTGCACACTGACAGATGTAATGGCAACGATAGAAGACATGGTTGCCTGGGCTACACCGGCCACTGTACCACTCTCTGCCACAATATCCTTCACAGTAGAATCCGCAGAGCTACTGTCAGTACTGTCCTCTGTCCCGGTAACTGTTTCTGTCTTTCCGATCGTTGTACTGCTGTCATTTCCTCTGTATTTATCTGCTGCAATATTCACACCCTGAAAAACTACTCCGGCTACCAGCCCAAAGATCACAGCCAGTGCCACCACAGTGGCTGCTTTCTTTCCAAAGCTGTTGTGGCCTGAAAAATCTCTCTTTTTCCGCGGCTTTTTGGGCGGTATATTTCCACCGGCATAATTACCGGCCTGAGGCTGATGCACCTCATAATGTCCGTATTTTGGTTTCTCCTGCGAAGTGCCTTCACTCTGTCCGGCACCTGCATAACTGTCCTGTCCGCTCTCCTGCATCCTGCGTCCCTCAGAATAAGGATGCGTCAGCGGTTTCTGTTCTGCCGAAGCATTCTTATCCTCATCCGGCAAGCCTGTCCCCCATTTATTCTCTTCACTCATGCCTCTGGTGCTCCCTTCTATGTTATCTGATGCATGTATCTGTTACTGCTCACTCCGTTCTCAGTAACATTTATTTCTCTTATAAAAGACAGTTTAACAGGGAATTGTGTTTAAACTGTGATATCTCTTTTAAAAAACCGTGACCTGCTCTTATTTGTTCTTTTTCCAGTATTCCGGATTCATGGTGCAGGAGCGGATCATTTTTTCAGGGAGCTTTTTGTATCGTTTTCCGAGAAAATATCCGGCGTATTTGGAGACACTTTGCAAAAACAGTCCGGGGATCAGCCATATGTGGCCTGTTTTCAGAAGATATGCCATGCTTTTTTTTACCAGTCGGATGCCCTCACCTTCAGATGGCACACCCTCAAAAACCTCCGGATGCTCCGCCTGGGAAACTCCCAGATCAAAATTCCTGTGGAACTGCTGCATACAGGTATAATTGTGAGAATGATATACACGCGCTTCTGATACATAGGCAACTCCATAGCCTTTTTTTACCATCCAGCCTGCATAGATCATATCTTCATTAAAAATAGCATGCTCCGGAAATCCACCAATCTCATCATAGATCCTGTGATCATAAGCAGCACAAACGTTGGAGCAGAAATAGGTTTTGATCCCGTAGGTCTGTACATCTTTTTCCGTTTTCAGACAGGACTGTTCCGGATAATTAAAGGAACGGGTATATTTTTCCAGAAATCTGCAGTCCTTTTTTGGAAGCTGACGCGCATAAGCGGCTCCTGCCTGTGGATTCTCTGCAAGAGCTCCTACCAGTGCTCCGATCAGTTCCCTGTCTGCCGGCATTGCATCCTGTGTCATAAATACAAGGATCTCCGCATCCGAAAGCTCTGCCGCCTGCCTTCTGGTACCGCCATGGTCAAATTCTTCTTTTGTAAGATGCCGGACTTCCACAAGCGGATATTCCTGTTCCCAGGTCTCTTTCCAGAATTTCTTTTCTGTATTCATGACAAGGATCTTATTGATAGGATATTTCTGTGCGCTGAGTCTTTCCAGCAGTTTTTCAAATTCTTCTCCCGGACGGTATGCCGGGATGATCACGTCTGTTTTTAATGTTTTCATATTTGTCTCCTGTCCAGAAAGGACCACCCGTTACTGGATGGTCCCTTCTGCTGGTTGCTTATTTTGATGTTTTATTCATTCTCCGAATAATCTTCTCCGTCGGTATAATCGTTATAATCCGTATCGGAATCGCCTCCGGAATAGTCCGTATCTGTGCTGTAATCGTCTCCGGAATAATCCGTATCTGTGCTGTAATCGTCTCCGGAGTAATCCGAATCATAATCTGTGTCTGTGCTGTAATCAGCATCATCACTTGTGTCCGTACTGCTGTAATCTGTGGATGTATCTCCCTGCCACGTGTACGAATCATCCGTTGCGTCATTCGGTGTATCTGTCACCGCAGGTGCAGTGTCCTGCACGTCGCCTCCGCCTGCGATATTTGTGATCTGGGCACTTCTGTTGAGTACATCCTGCGTCGGAGTGTAACTGGTGTCTCCATACAGAAACTGATGCATCTTCAGAACATTGGATTCCAGTGTGGTAGGTACGATAACGCTGCCCTTTACCTGAGCAAATTTATAATCATTGGGGAAGCCTGTAGTTTCATCAATACTATAGCCGATCATAGCCGGGATCATCTTCAGGATCTCTGTTTTGGAAACAGAAGTTTTGACCATCGGGAATACCTGATCCATAATATCAAAGATAGTGGAAAGTCCTGCCTTTTTCGCCTTATCTACGATCATCTGGATCACTCGTCTCTGTCTCTCGGTACGTCCCATATCAAGACTTGCAGTATAACGGATACGGCAGTAGGAGGTAGCCTGTACACCATTAAGATGATAGGTATCTACGATCGCTTCCTCATCCTCCGGCTTCGGATCCGGCAGTTCGATCGGTGTGTAGCTCTTTCCGGTTTCCTCTGATGTCTCCACACAGTAATTGTTCATATGAACGATCTCCGCATAGGAAAGAGGGATGTCCAATCCTCCGAGGCAGTCTACCACAGTTACCAGCGCATTAAAATCAATGGCAACATAATCTGTGATATTCAGATCCAGATTCGTATTCAGCATGGAAACCGCGTTGGTCGGTCCGCCAAATGCATATGCCGAATTGGCTTTGGAATAGGTATCATCCTTTACATTGAGAAGGGTATCTCTATAGACAGACACAAGTTTGACTGCCTTTGTATCATTGTTGATACTCGCAATGATGATGGTATCACTGTTCTCTGTATTCAGCTTCTCATTCTTGCTTCTGTGGTCCAGTCCGAACAGTGCATAGGTGGTATATCCCGTCATCTGCGGTGCCTGATCATTGGTTACAATATCCTGGTCTGCAAGATCTGTTTCCTGGATGTCGATCTTATCCAGTTTGGCTGAGATCTGACCATAAACGAACAGACCTCCGATAAACAGGAGCAGTACGACGATCTCCAGGATAAATAAAATCTTCTTGCTTTTTTTCCGAGGTTTTGACATCTTTTCCTTTTCCCCTTTTTAGTATGCGTTCTTATTAATAAATCCTTTGAATATGGTAAGAAACATGATCTTTATATCAAATCCCACAGACCAGTTTTCGATATAATACAGATCACACTCTATCCTTTTTCTGATAGAAGTATCTCCACGATAGCCATTTACCTGTGCCCACCCGGTAAGACCCGGCCGCACCTGATGCTTGACCATATAACGTGGTATCTCCTCCCTAAACTTTTCTACAAAAAACGGCCGCTCCGGTCTTGGTCCCACAAGACTCATCTCACCCTTCAGAATGTTAAAAAGCTGTGGAAGCTCATCCAGACTGGTATGACGCATAAATTTACCGATTCCGGTAACTCTTGGATCGTTCTTTACTGTCCACGCCTTTTTTTCTTCTGATTCTTTCTGGATCTCCATGGAACGGAATTTATACATCCGGAAAGTCTGATTATGAAGCCCGACACGTTCCTGCTTATAGATCAGCGGTCCCGGCGAAGTCAGCTTGATCAGCATACACAACACTAGCATCACTGGTGAGGACACAATGATCGCAACGATCGCGCCTGCAATATCCATAGATCTCTTGATCAGTGCATTAAACGTGTTGCTCAGGGGCACATACCGGATATTGATCACCGGAAGCCCGAGAATATCTTCTGTATATGGTTTGGTCGGAATAATATTATTATAATCCGGAATAAATTTTGTGTGCACGCCGGATTTTTCACAGAGTGCAACGATCTCTTCCAGACGATAATACTCACTTAAGCCCAGGGTAATGGCTATCTCATCCAGACGACTGGATGGAAGGATGATCATCAGATTGGCGATTCGACCGATCACCTTAACGCCCTTATAAGT
>NZ_JBDGAB010000099.1:0-6373 GCF_040910705.1 Blautia sp. RTP21359st1_E11_RTP21359_211015 | reverse complement strand
ATTGGGAAGACTGTTGATGAAGTGAGATGAAGAGAATACTTAAGGCCGGCAAGTTTTTGTCGGCTTTTTTTGTGGCTGTAATGGCTTATGGAGGATTCGGCATATTAAGTATGCAAAAAAAACGAAGAAGGAAAGGTCATAGACGAAGAAGGAGAAGATGAAAAAAAGAACTGGGGCTGTAAGATTGCGGCTGTTGGAGTCAAACAGAAAGTTGCAGCATGACAGGAGGAGGTGAAAAATATGTTGGCAGCATTTTGCCTGATAGTATTATTCATTTTTTGCGGTTTGTTTCTTGGCCTTATTGAGGTAGCATGCGAAAAAAATGCAGCAAAGAAAGTAAGGCTTATTGGCAAAAGAAGGTTTGGAAAAATGGTTCACGAGGAAGCAAAAAAAAGAATAAAAAATATCTGAAATTAACTGCCGGCAAATTTTTTGCTGGCAGCTTTTTCGTTTGTGCTGATTAAAAAAATTCAGCATATTAGATACGTAAGGCCGAAAAAAATCGCAAAAAAAATTGGAAACAAAAGAAAGTGAACATATTAAGTACAAGTGAGGGCTTGACTGTTTTCAATGGCTCGGCCTACAGACAGATAGAAAAACAGGAGGACAAAAAATGGGAATTTTTATGGACAGCATTGATTTTAACGAATGCTTAAAAAGGAAAAAAGAATTGGAAAAAGAAGCTGAAACTACTACACCGGAAGAGGTGAAGGAAGAAAAGGTGGAAGGAAAAACAGAGAAGAAATAGGCGAAATCTATTCATCGATGGACGAGGAAACCGCGGCAAGGCTTGCCGTCAGGGGAGGAATGCTGCAAGCGGTCCGACCATGAACAATTCAAGTTGTCCGTCGGACATAATGGTTGCAAAAATATACGGGAAGTCGAAAACCCCGTCCACGCTCTGCACTCAGCCTTACGGCTTCGCTTGTCAGCCTCTGCGAGGCTTGGTTACGAGCCGGAACGACGAGTTATCAAAAAAGGAGACTACTGATGGGTATTAATAAAAAATCAATGATAGCAGATTGGGATAAGATAAAAAAAATACGAGACGCGATAAAAGATGAAGAAGTTGAAATTGATGATACCACAGATTATGAACTGCTTGAAGAAATTAAAAAAGGCAGCTGTACTTATACTATTAGAGGAGGAGTACAATCTCTCAAGAAGTTAGAGAAGAATAAAGAAGATATATGAAAAATAGCCTTATGTTAACGTCAAAAGAAGCAATATTAGAAATCAAAAGTATAGCTAAGTTCTTACAAGACAAATATGCGAATGATGGATTTAATGAAGTTCGCATTAAAATGCGTAAAGATGTATTAATGATTGATAGTGTAACGTTGTCACCAATAACATCAAAACCTTATATGTATATAGGCATTAAGGATATCTTTAAACCAAATTTAATGCAAAAGCCATCAAGTAAACTGATTGATGATACTGACTTCATAAAATCACTTGTTGCATTATTCCATGAAAGTAGACATTTAGATTCATATTTGTATTTTTGTAAAGATTTTCGTGATAATGTTCAAGATGATTACTATCTTCTAATAAGCCATATGGCTATTGAGAATAATAGAATGTATTATGAAAGCAATTATTCAAATATGGCCTGCGAAATTGATGCGGAGCAATATGCGATTAATTCGACATATCAATATCTAAAAAATCAATTTCCGAATTGTGACTATGAATCTTTAATTGTAAATTATGTTAATGAAATGATACAACAAGGAGATTATAAAATAGATTTCTCAAACAATAAAAAATACTCTTCTTTTGAACAAATAATTGCCACTTTCGATGAAAAGTTTGAGCGGTCTAAAAACACGCAAAGAATTGTTAATATCGCATCGCCAGACAAAACTATTTGTTTACTTAGTAATAGCGAATGGCAAGATGTTAAAAATAGTATTACTAGTTTAATGGCTAAAGAAGATTATCCAAACTGTGGGGTTAAAATGGATGAAATAATGGCAAGCCTTACATCTTATCAATATCCTAAATATTCAAAGCTATTACCATATGAATGGCAAGAAAAATTGAGTTCACAGGCAGTTTTTGGATTGGAAGAATTTCCTTTAGAAGACTGGCAATTAGATTATTACTATTACCGTGATGATGAAAGAGGATAACGAAAGATATAATCAATTTCAATGTGGAGCCGAGCCGACAAAGCCGACATGTTATTTTTGTGCATATTAACAAAAAGCATAAAGAAGTATAAAGAAAATTTACAATACGAAAACAACAAAAGAATAACGAATTGTAGTTGCTTAAAAATATGTACCTGCCGGGTTTTACGGAAGGATTTTTTTATGTAACAAAATCGCTCAAAATTCTGCATACTATAATACACACATACAATATATACGCAAAAAAAATGGAGTGAGAAATGATGTTAAAAGAAACAATGATTGTATCCGTAATTGTTTTTGGAATACTGACTATTTCATGGTTCTATTTTTCGTGGAAGATAGAAAAAGAAGCAAAAGAGAAGAAAGAAAATGAAGACAAGAAAAAAGATTCGCAAAGAAATGAGAAAAAATGATTTTCTGGCATATTGTTAAAAGCAAAAAAAAATAAGGAGTAAGGCAAATGACAAAGAAAGATAATTTTTACGGAGCAGACAGTATCACAGTTCTTGAAGGCCTTGAGGCTGTAAGAGAACGACCTGGTATGTACATCGGCAGCACTTCAAGACGAGGACTGAATCATATGATTTATGAAATCGTTGATAACTCTGTTGATGAGCATATGGCAGGATTCTGCAGTGAGATTTGGGTGACATTGGAAAAAGACGGTTCTGTGACCGTGAGAGATAATGGACGAGGAATCCCTGTTGGAATGCATGAAAAAGGTGTTTCTGCGGAGCGTCTGGTATTGTCTACCCTGCACGCTGGCGGTAAATTTGATAACAAATCATACAAAACCAGCGGTGGTCTGCATGGTGTCGGTTCTTCTGTCGTGAATGCGTTGTCAAAACGCCTCACGATTGATATTGAACGTGATGGAGGTCTGTTTCATGACTCTTACGAAAAAGGGCATCCGACAACAGAACTGATTGACGGCCTGCTTCCGATGATTAAGAAATCAAAAGGACACGGAACCACAATCAATTTCCTGCCGGATGATGAGATTTTTGATACAGTGAAGTTTGGAGCAGAAGAGGTAAAGAACAGGCTGCATCAGACAGCTTACTTAAACCCAAAGCTGATAATCCACTACGAAGACAAGAGAAAGAAAGAAGTAGAGTCAATTACTTTCCACGAAGAAGAGGGCATCATCGGCCTTGTAAAGTCTATGGTGAAAGACTCTGAAACAGTACAGGAAACACCGGTTTCTGTCTCCGGAAAGAGTGACGGGATTGAAGTTGAGTGTGCTTTTCAGTACACAACAGAATTTCACGAAAATGTAACCGGATTCTGCAACAGTATCTATACAACAGAGGGCGGTACTCATCTGACAGGCTTTAAGACAGCCCTGACAACGCTTATCAATACATATGCAAGGGAGCTTGGTATCCTTAAAGAAAAGGACGCGAATTTCACCGGTACAGACGTGAGAAATGGTCTCGTGGCTGTTGTTTCCGTAAGACATCCGGACCCGAGATTTGAAGGCCAGACAAAGACAAAGCTGGATAACCCGGATGCTGCAAAAGCAGTTTCATCCGTTATCTCAGAGCAGCTGCAGATGTATTTTGACCGTCATCTGGAAGAACTGAAAGCCGTTATCGGCTGTGCTGAAAAGTCTGCAAAAATCAGAAAAGCAGAAGAAAAAACAAAAACAAATATGCTGACAAAGCCAAAGTATTCTTTTGACAGCAATGGAAAACTGGCAAACTGTAACTGTAAAGACCCGGAAAAATGCGAAATCTTTATCGTTGAGGGTGATTCTGCAGGTGGTTCAGCTAAGACAGCAAGAAACCGTGAATTTCAGGCAATCTTTCCAATCAGGGGTAAGATTCTGAACGTGGAAAAAGCAAGCATCAATAAAATCCTGGCAAATGCCGAGATTAAAACAATGGTTTATGCTTTTGCCTGCGGGTTCTCTGAAGGGTATGGAAATGACTTTGACATCTCCAAATTGAGATATAATAAAATCATCATCGCAGCCGATGCGGATGTGGATGGGGCACATATCGCTACACTGCTCCTGACTTTGTTTTACAGATTTATGCCTGAACTGATTTATGAAGGCCACGTATATATCGCGATGCCGCCGTTATATAAAGCGATTCCGAACGGAAAGAACGGAAGAGAAGAATATCTGTATGACGACAAGGCACTTGAAAAATATAGAAAAACACATAAAGACTTTAAACTGCAGCGTTATAAAGGTCTCGGAGAAATGGATGCGGAACAGCTGTGGGAGACTACTATGAACCCGGCAACAAGGATGCTGAAGCAGGTTGAAATTGAAGACGCGCAGGCGGCGTCTGATTTGACCGCGCTGCTGATGGGGAATGAGGTACAGCCGAGAAAAGAGTATATTTACAGTAACGCGACGGAAGCGAATTTGGATGTGTAAACAGTAAAGAGGGAGTATGCCAAATGACAAAAAAGCAAATCATTTTTGCCAGGCTTATCACTCTTCTGATTATTTTTGTAGACGTCTTTTCTTTTGCATCAAATATAAGAGAGGATTACAAAAAATATACAGGTAGTGAAGCTCTGACAGCAGAAGTTACAGGTATCGAAAGCATCAAAAGTGAAAAGATAAATGTTAAATATAAGTATAGTTTTGACGGACAAAAATATGAGGAAAGTGTCATGCAACCTATTAGGGATATTAAGTTAGGCGACATGAAGGAAATAAGAATTTGTAAAAGTGACCCTAAAAAGATAATTCAGATTGAGATTGACAGGGTGATAATAACGGATATTGCTATTGGTTTGGGCCTTTTCGCTTTCATTTTTATGGCCTATGTGTTGTTAATATGATATATGGCTAAGTACTATAAAGAAATTGAGATAGAAAAATGTACAAAAGAAAACAAATAGCAAAAAGTCAGCCAACGTGAGGACGAGCCGGGCCGGCAGATACTATTTTCTGTAAATAGGATAGGAGGTTTTTGAAAATTAAGTCGTCGCATTCTTGTGACTTTATTCATGAGTTAGGCGGCTTTTTTTTAATACATAAAAATATCGTTTACGACATTTTATTTCTCTACATTTCGGTGTATAGAAATTTTTTATTTATATTATTTTTTTTCGCAAAAAATCGTCCCGTTTCTAATTTTTTCGGCATATTAAATGTATAAGAAATTTGCAGAAAGGAGGTACGATATGACAAACTCAAACAGAAAGAAAGCCCGTAAATTACAGACTGTCAAGAAGGCGAAAGCCGCCGAGAAAGAGAAGACCGTTAAGAAGGTGAAGCCTGCCGAAGAAAAACCGATAAAGTACACTGTCACAGCAGAACAACAGGCTGACGGTACTTTTAAGTTTCACGGAGGCAAAGGCGGATTCAATATCATTAAGCAGAAGAATAAAGCATTAGAGTCTTATGGAAAATGCATACATAATTATGGCGTCCTTTTAGAGCTGATTCCAGGAGACAAACAGACTGCGATTAACCAGCAGATTGGGAATGCCCGTGTAGTACATAATGACTACCTTTCTAAACGTGAGGAATACTATAAGGAGACCAAAAAGGCATTAACGGTCTCACAGTATAAAAAAGAATACCTTCCGGCATTAAAGGAGGGGAAGGAATATCTTAAGGACACAGATAAGTTTGTCTATGAAAATGCCTGTCGGAATGTAGATGACGCATATAACAGATTTTTGAAGGGTTTATCTGGATTCCCGAAATATGCTTCCAGAACGAAGCCAAATGGAAACAGTTTCACGACAAATTTCACAACCAACAATATCGAGCTGAAGATGATTGACGGCATCCCGCATGTTAAGCTTCCAAAAATCGGAAATGTAAGATTTATTCTTCCAAAAGGAAAAATACTGACAGACATCCAGCCGCATGGAGTTACAATCAAGGCGGCAACCGTAAGCAGGGAGCCCGATGGCTCATACCGTATCGCGCTCAGAATGGAAAGTGTGATTGATAAACCGGTATTTCCAACTGTTATCAATGCCAGGGAGATAATCTCTGTTGACCTTGGCCTAAAAGAATTTGGCGTTTTTGGAAACCTGGAAGAATCAATCCCCGTATCAAACCCGAGATGGATTAAGATTCATGCAAAGAGATTACGGAGATTTCAGCAGAGCCTTTCAAGAAAGCAGTATGACCACAAAACGCATACCGGCTCAAAGAACTGGGAAAAAGCCAGAGCTAAGGTTGCCAAAGAACAGCGTAAGATTGCGGACCAGAGAAGAGATTTTCATCATAAACTCTCAAGAGCGATTAC
>NZ_JBDGAB010000098.1:0-6539 GCF_040910705.1 Blautia sp. RTP21359st1_E11_RTP21359_211015 | reverse complement strand
TAGATGCTGCAGGCGGACTGAAGGAAAAGATCGCAAAAGCAATCTCCGGCGGACCGATGATGGGATTTGCGCTGTATGATCTTCATATTCCATGTACGAAGACAACTTCTTCCCTGCTTTTCCTGGAGCGTGACGCAGTTTCCGAGGCGAAGCAGATCCAGACTGCATGTATCAATTGCGGACGTTGTGTAAGCGTCTGTCCGGGCCATGTGGTTCCGGCCCGCCTTGCAACTCTTGCAGAACACGGTGATATGGCAGGCTTCGAAAAAATGGATGGTATGGAATGCTGCGAGTGCGGCTGCTGCAGTTACATCTGTCCGGCCAAACGACCTCTGACTCAGAGTATTAAATCTATGAGAAAAATGGTTCTTGCAGAGCGCAAGAAAAAGAAATAGGGGGAGGAATAACAATGGAACAAATGTATAACGTATCATCTAATCCCCATATCAGGGATAAAATGACCACCAGCCGTATTATGCAGCTGGTAGTGATCGCACTTCTGCCGACAACACTTTTCGGTATCTGGAACTTTGGAGTGCATGCACTCCTTGTAGTGCTGGCGACGGTTGCATCCAGTGTGTTTTTTGAATGGCTGTATGACCGACTGATGCATAAAAAGAATACAACTACTGATTTCAGTGCAGTTGTAACAGGACTTCTGCTTGCACTGAACATGCCGCCCCAGATCCCGATCTGGATGCCGATCCTTGGCAGTGCTTTTGCGATCATTGTTGTAAAACAGCTGTTCGGTGGACTTGGACAGAACTTTATGAACCCGGCTCTTGCAGGAAGATGTTTCCTTATGATCTCTTTTGCCGGAAAAATGACCAACTTTGCAGTTTCCAAAAGCTCCCATGCTGTTGTAGATGCGGTTACACAGGCAACACCTCTGGCAGCGCTTAAGAGCCAGGGATTCATTGAGGGGACTTCTATTCCTGTAAAGAATCTGTTCCTTGGTAATATCCAGGGTACCATCGGTGAGACTTCTGCCCTGGCGATCCTCATCGGTGCAGTGATCCTTCTCGCATTTAAGATCATCGATCTGAAGGTACCTCTTACATATATTGGAAGTTTTGCAGTATTTGTCATTTTCTATATGTTGGGAACAGGCAAAGGCTTTGATGTAAACTATCTTTTCAGTCATATCTTTGGAGGCGGTCTGATGCTTGGTGCCTGGTTTATGGCAACCGATTATGTGACGACTCCGATCACTCCGAAAGGTCAGCTGGTATATGGCTGCTGCCTCGGTATCGTGACAGCGGTATTCCGTCTCTTTGGTGGTTCCGCAGAGGGTGTTTCCTATGCGATCATTTTCTGCAATCTTCTGGTTCCGCTTATTGAAAAAGTAACAAAACCGGTTGCTTTTGGAAAAGGAGGCAAGAAATAATGGGTAAGATTATCAGAAATACATTGATCCTTACAATCATTACAGTAGTTGCCGGCCTTGGCCTTGGACTGGTTTACGAAGTTACCAAAGAACCCATTGCAAGAACCGAGGAACAGGCAAAAAAAGAAGCATGGCAGACTGTATTCAGTGATGTAAGCCTGGAAGATTTTAAAGCTGTAGATGTAGACAAGGAAGCAGCAGATAAAACAGCTGCAGATCTTGGAATCAAAGCAATCGTAGATGAAGTCTGTGAAGCAGCAGATGAAGGCTATGTAGTAACTGTAACCGATAAAGAGGGTTACGGCGGTGATATCCAGATCACAGTTGGTGTAACAAAAGACGGTACCGTCAGCGGCGTTTCCATTCTTTCCATCAGTGAGACTGCCGGACTTGGAATGCGTGCTACAGAAGCGAAGTTCCAGGAACAGTATGTTGGAAAGAATACCGATAAATTCTATGTATCCAAGGACGGCGGCGAAGGTGAGCCTATTGATGCTATCAGTGGTGCGACCATCACATCCAGAGCTTTTACCGGTGCAGTCAATACAGCTATCGGCTATTGCAAAAACGCATTTTAGGAGGGTAGTTGAATATGAATAATTGTGGTGAAAGATTAAAAAACGGCATTATAACCGAAAATCCGATTTTCGTCCTGATGCTTGGTATGTGTCCTACCCTTGCGGTAACGACTTCTGCGATCAATGGTATTGGTATGGGACTTTCCACAACCGTAGTTCTGGTTATGTCAAACATGCTCATCTCCATGCTGCGTAAGGTTATTCCAGACTCCGTCAGAATGCCGGCCTTTATCGTAGTTGTAGCATCTTTTGTAACTATCGTACAGTTTCTGATGGAAGGCTTTACTCCTTCTCTTTATGAGTCACTTGGAATTTACATTCCACTGATCGTTGTTAACTGTATCATTCTGGGACGTGCAGAGAGTTATGCTTCCAAGAACCCTGTCCTTCCGTCTATCTTTGACGGACTTGGAATGGGTCTTGGCTTTACAGTGGGCCTGGTTGCCATTGGTCTTGTAAGAGAGATCCTTGGTTCCGGAAAGGCTTTCGGAGCACAGATCATTCCGGTTGCTGATGCAGCTACCGGTGCTGCCGGCTATACCCCGATCACTATCTTTATCCTTGCACCTGGAGCATTTCTGGTTCTTGCCGGACTTGCAGCGATCCAGAATAAAGTAAAGATCAACATGGCAAAGAAGGGCAAAGATGTTTCCAAGATCCAATCCGGCTGTGGCTCCAATTGTGCGACCTGCGGCGGATGTCCTTCCGACAAAGAATAAAAAGGGGGAATAGAAAATGGCAAGCTTGATGTTGATCGCAATTGGTTCTGCGCTTTGCAGTAACGTTGTATTGAGTCAGTTCCTGGGAATCTGTTCTTTCCTTGGAGTTTCCAAGAAAACAGAAACCGCAGCCGGCATGGGTGGTGCAGTTGTGTTTGTTATTACTATTGCATCTTTTGTTGCAGGACTGCTTTATAAATTCATCCTGGTACCGACCCATTTTGAGTATCTGAAAACGATTGTATTTATCCTGGTTATCGCGGCACTGGTACAGATCGTAGAAATGTTTCTCAAGAAATTTGTACCATCCCTTTACAAGGCACTTGGTGTATACCTTCCTCTGATCACAACAAACTGTGCAGTTCTTGGTGTAGCACTGAACAACGTTAAATATGAATACAGCATTCTTGAAAGTGTTGTCAACGGATTTGCCACAGGTGTAGGTTACCTGATCGCAATTGTATTACTTGCAGGAATCCGTGAAAAAATGGAATACAACGATATTCCGGAATCCTTCCAGGGTATGCCGATCGTTCTGCTTACGGCAGCACTGATGGCTATTGCATTCTTTGGATTCTCCGGAATCGTATAGGAGGAAGAAGAGCATGAGTATAACAGGAATTATTATGGCTGCAGTCATTGTCGGCGGTACTGGTTTATTCATTGGTATCTTCCTCGGACTTGCAGACAAGAAATTAACCGTTAAGGTAGATGAAAAGGAAGAAGCCATTCTCGGCGTTCTTCCGGGAAATAACTGTGGTGGTTGTGGATATCCGGGATGTTCCGGACTCGCTGCCGCAATTGCAAAGGGAGAAGCTCCTGTAGATCAGTGTCCGGTTGGCGGTGCTCCGGTTGCAGCCAAGATTGGCGCGATCATGGGACAGGAAGTAAAAGAAACCGCACGTCAGGTTGCTTTTGTAAAATGTGCGGGAACCTGTGATAAGACGACTGTGAAATATGAGTACACAGGTGTGGAAGACTGCGAGATGATGGCTTTCATCCCTGGCAGCGGTGCAAAAAACTGTACATTTGGATGTATGGGCTTCGGAAGCTGTGTAAAGGCATGTCCATTTGATGCGATCCATATAGTGAATGGTATTGCGGTCGTAGATCAGGAAGCATGTAAAGCCTGTGGCAAATGTGTTGCCAAATGTCCGCGTCACCTGATCGAGCTGGTACCATATGACAAACAGACACGTGTAGCCTGCAGCTCCCACGCAAAAGGTAAGGCAGTTACAGCTGCCTGCGAGCTTGGCTGTATCGGCTGTAAAAAATGTGAAAAGAATTGTCCGTCCGAGGCGATCACAGTTACCGATTTCTGTGCACACATTGATTATGATAAGTGTACAGGCTGCGGTAAATGTAAGGAAGTTTGCCCAAGACATGTGATTCTGTAAAACAAAAAGGACTGCCTGTCACGGAAGTTTTCCGAGTGATATGGCAGTTCTTTTTTTGAATAAAGCATGTTGTGCCCGATAATGCATAAATAAAATAAATACATACAAATTTTTGGTTATATTTCAATGAAAAATTGCAGTTTCCGGTTAAAAATATTTGACCGGTGAATTTCAAGGGGCTATAATAGGATATAAATATTCAGTATACTTCAAGGAGAACGAAATTCATGAGTAAGATTATTTTAACTGGCGACCGCCCGACGGGGCGCCTTCATGTAGGTCATTATGTTGGATCTCTGGCAGAGCGTGTGAAGCTGCAGAATTCCGGCTTATATGATGAGATTTATATTATGATTGCAGATGCCCAGGCACTTACAGATAATGCAGAGCATCCGGAGAAAGTACGTCATAACATTCTTCAGGTTGCTCTGGACTATCTGGCATGCGGGCTTGATCCGGAGAAATCCAATATTTTTATCCAGTCCATGGTTCCGGAGCTGACAGAACTTACCTTTTATTATATGAATCTGGTTACGGTAGCACGAGTACAGCGTAATCCTACCGTTAAATCCGAGATTAAGATGCGTAATTTTGAAGCCAGCATTCCGGTAGGCTTTTTCTGCTATCCGATCAGTCAGGCTGCTGATATTACTGCCTTTCGTGCAACACATGTACCGGTAGGTGAAGATCAGCTTCCGATGCTTGAGCAGTGCAAGGAGATCGTCCATAAATTCAATACCGTTTATGGTGACACACTGACAGATCCGGAAATTGTTCTTTCTTCCAATAAAGCATGCTTACGTCTTCCGGGAATTGACGGAAAGGCTAAGATGAGTAAATCTCTCGGAAACTGCATCTATCTGTCTGATGAAGAAGATGTTGTGAAGAAAAAGATCATGTCCATGTTTACAGATCCGAACCATCTTCGTGTTCAGGATCCTGGTCGTGTAGAGGGAAATCCGGTATTTATCTATCTGGATGCCTTCAGCCGCCCGGAACATTTTGCTGAATTTCTGCCAGAGTATCAGAATCTGGATGAACTTAAGGCTCACTATCAGAGAGGTGGCCTTGGTGATGTGAAAGTCAAGAAGTTCCTGAATAATGTTATGCAGGCAGAGCTTGGACCGATCCGTGAAAGAAGGAAAATGTGGGAGCAGCGAACCGAAGATGTGTTCGATATCCTGAAAGCCGGTACAGAGGTTGCCAGAGAAAAAGCTGCCGCAACGCTTCATGATGTCCGTTCTTCTATGCGGATCAATTATTTTGAGGATCAGGATTTCCTTAATCAGTGATAGAAAACAGCGAGAGGAATCACAGGCTTGTATACAGGATCAACCCGGAGATTGTATTCCGGGTTGATTTTTTTTGAAAATTATGTTACTATTGCGTTCATATGGGAAACAGATGTTCAGCTGTTTCAGGGAAGGAGCCTTGAGATTTGATTTCTTTTGTAAAAGGTACCGTAGCAGATATCGGTGAAAATTGTCTGGTTGTGGAAAATGGCGGAATTGGTTATGAGATTTATATGACAGGACAGGATCTTGGGAAAGCACGGATAGGCGATGAAAAGAAGATCCATACCTTTCTCTATGTGCGGGAGGATATTCTACAGCTATATGGTTTTTTTTCGAAGGATGATCTTGGCATGTTCAAGCTTCTGATCGGTGTCAACGGAGTCGGACCTAAAGGCGCTCTGGGTATCCTTTCCGGGATCAGTGCAGACGAGCTTCGTTTTGCAGTGCTTTCCGATGATGTAAAAACAATCTCCAAGGCCCCTGGAATCGGGAAAAAGACAGCCCAGAAAATGATCCTGGAGTTGAAAGACAAGCTGAAGTTGGAAGATGCTTTTGAGATGAAACTGGCGCATCAGCAGGAAGAAGCAGCTGAGGGAGCATCTGATCTGAGGGATAGTCGTCAGGAAGCGGTGGAGGCGCTTGTCGCATTAGGATACAGTTCTGCAGATGCCCTTCGTGCAGTACGAAAGGTACCGGAAGATGTGCCGGCAGATGATGTAGAAGCAATTCTTCGGGCTGCACTGAAAAATTTTTAACAAATGTAGCAAGAATTCTCCCACCTCTTCAGATGGTGAGATGAATTGCACATCTGAGCATATCTGCTTAAAAAAATCTCTATAGTATAAAAGAAACACTTGTTCTCCTTTCCCTGATGTAGTATACTGAAAAAGAACAATTAGTTCATAAATACATATCCGTCGATATAAGAAAAAGGATGATAAATATAATGGAGTTAGACCATGAAAGATGCATTCTGGGGTCAGATCTTCTGTCTGCTCAGTGCAGGCGGAGCAACGATTGAAACGATACGGCAGTATATAGAAAGCCAGGGTGAGAAGAATGAACCGCGCCGTAAAAATAAGGATCTATCCAAATAAAGAGCAGAGAGTTCAGATAGAGCAAACAATCGGCTGCAGCCGCTTTATCTATAACCAGATGCTTGC
>NZ_JBDGAB010000097.1:0-6529 GCF_040910705.1 Blautia sp. RTP21359st1_E11_RTP21359_211015 | reverse complement strand
CTGCTGCGGAGGAGGGGTGATTACTACTTGGGCTGCGGGAGACGGCGTTATTGCGGCAGGGCCTGCTGTCTGAGCCGGAGGCGAGTTCTGGCCCTGCCACAATGCTTTTAGCCGTCTCACGGAGCCCTAGTAGTATCCCCCGACGGAGTCCCTGCCCGGAGCGATGCCACCTCCCTCTGGCGTCCCTCAACCACATCCACCTCTCAAAATCTCAAAAACATCCCCGCCTGCATCCACCCCCGGACCGATGCCACCTTTCTCTGGCGTCCCTCTCCATCCACCCCACAAAACCGCAAAAACATCCCCGCCTGCATCCACTCCCCGGAGCGATGCCACCTTCCTCTGGCGTCCCTCTCCATCCCAACAAAAAAAACGGCACCCGGCAGTTCCAACACTGCCAGACACCGAAACCAAAACACCCGTCAAACAGACCTATACAATATATAATCAACATTCGCTATCCGCTCAACTCAATTACCACCAGAAAGTTCTCTCAGCAACTCAAGATCGCTGGCCTGCACTTTAATATTCGTAGTCAGCTTCTCACCCTCAGGGCTAATATACGTCACCTCAAGAATGCTCCCCTCACGAATCCCACGCCGGGAAACCGCACTACAAAATGCCGGAAACTTCGGATGATTCTGTTTAAATGTATTCCATGCATTCATAACCTTCATCATATTTCCAATATTTCCAATATTACCAATACCCATAACCAACACCAGCCTTTCCCTTACATCTATGTTTTTTTATCTATTAACCCAAACACAGCCGCCGTACAAACCATACAGCGGCTGACCACATGATCCTATTCAAAATAACCTGCCGGGAACTCACAACCCTCTGATAAAAGAAATCGCATCCCGGATCCCAGCCACATAAACCAATTTAATTCCTTTAATACTCTCTGTAGCCGTCCGGTTCACCTCAGGAAGTATCACCGTCTCAAACCCAAGCTTTTTCGCTTCCTGCACACGCTGTCCGGCCATACTCACTGCACGAACCTCGCCACTCAGACCAATTTCACCAAACGCCATCACAGAATCCGGGATCACGATCTCCTTCGCACTGGAAATAATAGCAAGACAAATACCCAGATCGATCGCCGGCTCTGTCATCTTCATGCCACCCGCAATATTCACATAAGCATCCGAAGCAGCAAGATGAACTCCCGCCTTCTTCTCCAGAACCGCCATCAAAAGATTCACACGATTAAAATCCGTACCAACTGCTGTTCTTCTCGGAATTCCAAAATTACTCTGACACACCAGAGCCTGAATCTCCACCAAAATCGGTCTCGTCCCCTCCATAGAACATGCAACAACAGACCCCGAAGCATTCTCCGGTCTTCCATTCAAAAGGAACTCGGAAGGATTCTTCACTTCTTCAAGTCCGGAATTCTGCATCTCAAAAACACCAATTTCATTGGTAGAACCAAAACGATTTTTCACCGCACGCAGGATCCGGTAAGAAGCATGCCTGTCTCCCTCAAAGTAAAGCACAGTATCTACCATATGTTCCAGTACACGAGGACCTGCCACATTTCCCTCCTTGGTCACATGACCCACGATAAAAATGGACACTCCCATACCCTTAGCGATCTGCATCAGTACATTGGTAGATTCCCTCACCTGAGAAACACTTCCCGGTGCAGACGAAATATCTTCATGAAACATCGTCTGGATAGAATCCACAACAGCTACATCTGGTTTCGTCCGCTCAATGATCTCCCGGATATTTTCAAGATTCGTCTCACAGAGCAGTTTCAATTTATCATTAAACGTTCCAAGCCGATCTGCCCGGAGCTTGATCTGTCTAAGAGACTCCTCACCAGAAATATACAAAACAGAAATCCCCTGTGAAGATAAATTTCTGCACACCTGCAACAACAATGTAGACTTGCCAATACCAGGATCTCCACCTACCAAAACAAGGGAGCCGGGGACGATTCCGCCTCCCAGCACCCTGTCAAGTTCACCGATTCCGCAGCTCTGACGTTCATCTGAAGAAAGACTGATATCTTTCAGAATTACAGGCTCCGTTTTCTTTTGTGTAGTTTTAATACTCCCTGAGGAAGATTTTTTGGAAGAAACCGTTTCCTCCACAAAAGTATTCCATGCCTTGCATGCCGGGCACTGCCCCATCCACTTGGCTGATTCATACCCGCATTCCTGACAGAAATAAACCGTTTTTTTATTTTTTAGCATTTTACAATTTTAACTTCTGCTTTGGTGTTCGCATCCAGTTCAACACTGAAAGAAAGCTTGCCGCCCAGGTTTGTGGTCATTGTACCTGTACTTACATCATCAATAAATACCTGATACTCTGTCTCAGCTTCCAGTTCAACAGTAATCTGAGAATCCTCAAAGCCCTGAACCTCAAAACTCATTGCTGTTCCATCCTGCTGAAGATGGAACACACTGGTTCCCGGAACAGACTCATATACGAACATTCCATTACGCTCAAGTTTGGTGATCTCCTTATATGTTTTTACTTTATACATATCTCCCTGATACTGATAATCCGACAATTTGGATTTCTGATTTAATTCATAATCTCCAAAACTGATAGTCCCATTATCTTCTGTGCGGATCAATTCCTGTACCACTGCCATGATCTTATGTCCTCCTGAAATCTTTCGTTGTATAGTTTTAATTTTGTTAATTATAACTTATTTCTGTTTTTTTGGCTATAGAAAGTAATAAAATTCTTACGCTTTCTCCGCATCTTTTACTTCAAAGTAGATTTTCTTGTCTTTGACCTTCACCTGTACGGTATCACCGGCTTTGATCCGACCTTCAAGGATTTCTGTTGCCATCTCATCCTCAATCTTTGTCTGGATCGCACGACGCAGCGGTCTTGCACCGTATTTACTGTCAAAGCCCGCATCTGCGATAAGATCTTTAGCTGCTCCGGTAACTTTCAGTATGATATCCAGCTGTTCCTGACAGCGTTTTTCCAGGTTTTTCAAAAGAATAGTAACGATCTTCCTGATATTTTCTTTATTCAGAGAATGGAATACCATGATCTCATCGATCCGGTTCAGAAATTCCGGTTTAAACATCCGCCGCACTTCTTCCATCACTCCGGACTTCATACGTTCATAATCACGCTTTTCCGTATCTCCGGACATAAATCCAAGATGTTTCGGTTCCATGATCATCTGCGCACCTGCGTTGGAAGTCATGATAATGATCGTCTGCTTAAAATCCACTTTTCTGCCTTGAGCATCTGTAATATGACCATCATCAAGTACCTGCAGAAGAATATTAAACACATCCGGATGAGCCTTTTCAATCTCGTCAAAAAGAATGACACTGTATGGATTTCTGCGCACTTTTTCGCTGAGCTGTCCACCTTCTTCATAGCCTACATATCCGGGCGGCGATCCGATCATTTTAGAAACACTATGTTTTTCCATATATTCGGACATATCTACACGGATCATTGCCTGCTCACTTCCAAATACAGCTTCCGCCAGCGCTTTGGAAAGCTCCGTTTTTCCCACTCCGGTAGGTCCCAGGAATAAGAAAGAACCTATAGGCCTTGCGGGATCCTTTAATCCTACTCTTCCCCTTTTTACCGCACGGGCAACTGCAGAAACTGCCTCATCCTGTCCGATCACACGTTTTTTCAGAACCTTTTCCAAATTTGCAAGCCTACGGGATTCCCCCTCTGTCAGACGCTGTACAGGTATTTTTGTCCAGTCAGACACAATACCGGCAACTGCCTCTTCATCAACTGTAAATGGATTTTTCCGATTTTTCCGCTCCGCCTTTCTTCGGATCTTTTCCAATTCTGCTTCCGCCTCATTTTGCTTTGCCTGTGCTGCTTTTGCACCTTCAAGATCTGCATTTATGACTGCCTGTTCTTTTTGTTTCAGAATATCGTGGATCTCTCTTTCCAGTGCTTCTGCTTTCGGAGACGGACGATATCCCGCCAGCTGTACTTTCGACGCTGCTTCATCAATAATGTCAATGGCTTTATCCGGAAGAAACCGGTCATTGATATAACGAACGGACATTTTTACAGCCGCCTCAAGGGCCTCATCCAGAATCTCTACACCATGATGTTTTTCATAATATGGGCGCAGCCCCTTCAGGATTTCAACAGCCTCCTCTTCTGTAGGCTCTTCCACGATGATAGGCTGAAAACGCCGTTCAAGCGCTGCATCCTTTTCAATGTATTTCCGATATTCTTCCAGTGTCGTTGCTCCGATCAGCTGGATCTCTCCACGGGAAAGAGACGGTTTCAGGATATTGGAAGCATCCAGTGCACCTTCTGCTCCACCTGCTCCGATGATCGTATGGATCTCATCAATAAAGAGCAATATTCCCTGCTGTTCGCTTACCTCATCGATCACATTTCGGATACGTTCTTCAAACTCACCGCGATATTTACTTCCTGCGACCATTCCGGAAAGATCCAGAACTACAACTCGCTTATCCTTCACAGTATCCGGTACCATTCCTGTGACGATCCGCTGTGCAAGTCCCTCTACGATAGCCGTTTTTCCTACTCCCGGCTCTCCAGTCAGGCAGGGATTGTTCTTTGTTCTTCTGCTCAGGATCTGGATCAGTCTGGCAATCTCTTTATCCCTTCCCACTACAGGATCCAGCTTACCTTCTTCTGCCATAGCCGTCAGATCTCGGCTATACTGATCCAGAGTTGGTGTTACACTGCTGTTTCTTCCCTTTGAAGCTTTTACAGCCTGGAATTCTTCCGCAATGGCATCGCTGTCCATTCCCATAGCTGTCAGCACTGCCGCATAAAGCTTCTGGATATTGGCACCCATTGTGTACAGCAGTCTGGTACCCACACAGTCTGTTTCTTTCAACATTGCCAGCAGAATATGTTCTGTCCCGACTTCCTCAAAACGCATGGATTCTGCTTCTGCATATGCACCCTCAAGAACTCTTCTGGTTCTCGGACTGAATCCCGGTTTCTGTGAAACAGCCGTATTTCCCGGCGGTGCGATCAGTTTATCGATCAGAGCCATCGCTTTATCAGCCTGGATACCAAACTCCTCCAGAACTCTTCCTGCTGTGCCCTCCTTTTCTTCTACAAGCCCGACCAGCAGATGCTCCGTGCCGATATAACTATGTCCGCAGGAGCTGGCTGCCTCTTTTGCCAGAGCAAGAACATTCTCTGCCTGTTTTGTATATCGTTCCTGCATGATGTCTCCTCCTATCTGTCTGTGTCATACTCGTCAAAAATCTCGTCCACCAGCTGATGGACTTCTTCTCTTGTTACATTTTTACAGCATCCCCATGCCATTGCTACTGTCAGATTCTGTTTCATTTCTTCCAGTGCTCTGACCTTATCTGCATCTATGGAGATCACCGCTCCCTTTCGCCTGTCAATAGTCACAAAGCCTTCCTGACGAAGCAACGCATATGCCTTATTCACAGTATGCATATTGATTCCTGCAATGCTTGCAAGCTGCCGTACAGAAGGCAACGTATCTCCTTCATGAAGCCTTGATGTAGCGATCCCCATTATGATCTGATTGGTGATCTGCATATAGATTGCCTCATCACTGTTAAAATCGATTTCTATCACCATAGGGTAATCTCTCCTCTACAACAGCAAAAGGCTGCACAGTTTCATCCTGGCAGCCTGCTGTGATTTTTGTTTTTATTTACTGATCCCTGCAATCTTCTCTATCTGTTCTTTGTTAAGAACCAGATTAAATCCCATTGGATTTACCACATAAGCGTTTGCCTGCGGAATCATCAGGCTCGGAAGTTTGTCTATAGTCACTTTCGCAACACGGAGATTCTTGCCTCTTCCAAATTTCTCAAATTCCATAACATCTGTAAACACAGGCTGCATGATCTTATCCTCTTTATTTTTCAGATACGGAATATGGAGCTTTCCATCTTCTTCCTGCTCTGCATTGATCGCGATCAGGAATTCTGCCTTACGCAGGTTTGCTATCAGCTCTTCTTCCAACTCACGGATATTCTTGTGCTCTTCCTGTTTTACCGGGCGACGCAATTCCTGCATAAAATAGATTCCGGAAAGTTCAAGAGACGGGTTCAGAAGCGGTCTCTTTGACGGCTCGATCTTACTCATATCTCTCTGGTTTGCGATCTTTCCGATCTCAATCTCGATCTTCTCTTCTCCGTCGATCCAGATCACACTGTTCACTCCGATCGCGTACAGCGTACCATACAGTCTTGGATAGTCTTTTTTCTCATATTTCATGCCCATAAGAAGGATCTTATCCTCAAGGAGCTGTTTACCATATTCTTTGATCTCTTCTTCTGTGGCAAAAATCCTTGCCTGGTCATTAAATGTTTCTTCATCACAGGTCACATATGGAAGTCTGGTTGCCTGTGAATATGCAACAAATACTTCCTCCCTGTTTCTGAGCTCATGGATTGCTTCTTCTACACTGATTCCCATTTTTCTGTCCTCTCTGCCTCATCACTTGGATGCGACACCTCATCAAGGAAAATGGTTGGTTCCTGTTGTGCCCTGTCAGCATCCAGCTTTTCATGTTCGTAACTACTCACTGTGTTTC
>NZ_JBDGAB010000096.1:0-6766 GCF_040910705.1 Blautia sp. RTP21359st1_E11_RTP21359_211015 | reverse complement strand
GTCTCAGACAGGCGGCGGCTGCCGTGCCTCCAACTATATCGCATTCATCCGCCGTGCTCTGAAAAAAGCCGGCATGGAACAGATTCCGGTTATCTCCCTCAACTTAAGCGGACTGGAGAGCAACCCTGGCTTTAAGCTGACACTGCCGCTGATCAAGCGTATCGTTTACGGTGCCGTATTCGGTGATATCCTGATGAAATGCGTATATCGCATGCGTCCTTACGAGCTGGAAAAGGGTATCGTAAACCGCAAGCACAAAATCTGGGAGCAGCGCGTCATTGCCTTCGTAACAGGCAGCAGCGTCAGCCATGGTACCTTCAAAAAAATGTGCCGTGAGATGGTCCATGATTTTGATACGATCCCGATCTCCGATGAGAAAAAGCCTCGCGTTGGTATCGTAGGTGAGATCCTTGTCAAGTTCCTGCCTGCTGCCAACAACCACCTGGCAGATCTTCTGGAGGCAGAAGGGGCAGAACCGGTTGTTCCGGATCTTATCGACTTTATCTGCTACTGCTTCTACAACCAGAATTTCAAGGTTGAAAAGCTTGGATTCAAGAAATCCAAGGCAACCATCGCAAATCTTGGTCTCAGAGCCATCGACTGGCTGAGAAAAACAGCAAATGAGGCTCTGGAGCAGAGCCGCCACTTTACACCGGCCGCAGATATCCGTGATCTTGCAAAAATGGCTGCGCCCATCGTTTCTGCCGGAAATCAGACCGGTGAAGGATGGTTCCTGACCGGAGAGATGATGGAACTCATCCATGGCGGTGTCCCGAACATCGTCTGCATCCAGCCTTTTGGATGCCTGCCGAACCACATCGTAGGAAAAGGTGTCATCAAGGAAGTTCGCCGTGAGCATCCGGAAGCCAACATTGTTGCCATCGACTACGATCCAGGTGCCAGCGAAGTAAATCAGCTGAACAGGATCAAACTTATGCTTTCCACAGCACAGAAGAATCTGCATAAAGACGATAAAAAAGACGCATAACAAGAAATGTAGGTTACAAACATCTTTTTCCAAGAAAACAAATTCAAAGCTGCACAGCCGCAGGATTCCTGCCGGCTGTGCAGCTCTTTTTATTTCAGATATGATTCCTGTCAGACAGATTTTTTCTCTGATCCATCACTCTTCACAGGAGGCTTTGCACGGAGCATCAAAGCTCGGGTTAAAGGCATAGAAATTTTTGGCATCCAGCTGCTCCTGCACGGATCTCAGTGCTTCACCGAAACGCTGGAAATGGACTACCTCTCTTGCCCGAAGGAAACGGATGGGATCTGCAACCTCCGGGATATTTTTCACCACCCGGAGGATATTATCGTAGGTGGAGCGTGCCTTCTGTTCTGCCGCCAGATCTTCAAACAGATCCGTGATCGGATCACCCTTACTCTGGAATTCGCAGGCATTAAAGGGCACTCCACCTGCAGCCTGCGGCCAGATTCCCACCGTGTGGTCAATATAATACGGCCCAAGTCCGCTGTTCTCGATTTCTTCCATAGAAAGATCCTTTGTCAGCTGATGGACAATGGTGGACACGATTTCCAAATGTGCCAGTTCTTCTGTTCCCACATCATTGAGCACTGCCGCGACCATCCGGTTCGGTGCGGTAAAACGCTGGGAAAGATACCGCATGGAAGCTCCTATTTCTCCGTCCGGCCCGCCATACTGGCTGGATATAAACTGTGCCAGCTTTGCGTTAGGCGTCTTGATATTTACAGGATACTGGAGTCTTTTTTCATAATTCCACATACCTTATCTGCACCCTCCTTCCTGTTCCCATGGAAACGGCTGTTCCATCCACTGCCATGACTTAAGATTGCTGTCGTTTCCGGTATCAATGGTCAGCGGTCCATAAAATTTTGCATATTTTTCCAGAAGCTCATTTCTTCTTGCTGAAAGCTCACTGTAATATTCAAGAGCTCTTTTTTCTTTTGGATGCGTATCCAGAAAAAGGAGAAGATCGTCAATGGCAAAGCTTACCTGGTCAATAAACTGCAGCAGTTCTTTTTTGGAAGTACAATTTCCATACATCATCGACTTCCTCCTCTCCTGCCGCAGAACGGCTTGCAAAGCTCAGGGAAAATAGTTCCGACCTGAAGAGCTTTTTTCAGCTCAAAGGTAGGCGCAAATTCCTGGTATGGCACATACGCCATTGCAGGAACCTGTTTTGCCATATCAGAAAATGATCGATCCGTCCGGCCTGCCATCCCGCTATTCATCCCACAGGTATACTGATATGGCCGGCAGCCCGAACGATTCATCTGAAATCGGTCCATAATCGAAATCCTTTCATTCATGATCACGCTATATTTTATGACCGTTTTTTAAACTTGTGAAAACAGGAATGTTCACTTTCCTTCATATATATCTATCTTTCTGCCATTTTTTTCTATATATACAGGAAAATATTACTGTTTAAAAATCAGATATACAGTGCTATAATATCCTTGCCTATCTTTACACGGATGGGCGCTTTTACTTATGATTTGTAGCCCTGACCGGCTATTGAAGGAGGAAATTATGCAGGTAATTATTGTAGGCTGCGGAAAAGTCGGTAGAAATCTTGCAGAGCAGCTTCAGGCAGAGGATATTGATATCACTCTTGTCGACGTTATTGCCGACAAGATCAATGATCTCTGCGAAAATATCGACGCTATGGGAATCGTCGGTAATGGTGCCAGCATCAATACTTTAATGGAGGCAGGTGTTGATACTGCAGATATTCTGATCGCAGTTACCGCTTCTGACGAGTTGAACCTTCTCTGCTGTCTGATCGCGCAGAAAGCCAACCACTGTCAGACCATCGCCCGCGTCCGTAACCCCATTTATGAAAAAGAAATCGGATTCATCAAAGAACGTCTTGGTGTTACCATGATCATTAACCCGGAGTTTGCCGCTGCCCAGGAAATTTCACGGCTTCTCCGTTTTCCATCTGCGATCAAGATTGACACCTTTGCACGTGGTCGTGTAGAACTTCTCAAGTTTAAAGTTCTCCCGGAATTCAAGCTGGACGGAATGAGCGTTTCCCAGATCTCAGATGCTTTCCGAAGTGATATTCTGGTCTGCGCGATCGAGAGCCGTGACAATGTATCCATTCCTGGTGGTGATCACATTATACACGACGGAGATATGGTTTCCATTCTGGCTTCTCCGCTTAATGCAGCGGCATTTTTCCGTAAGATCGGTCTCAAGACCAATCAGGTCAAAAACTGTATCATCGTAGGTGGCGGAACCATTTCCTATTATCTTGCCCATGCACTTCTGGGTATGAAGATCAGTGTCAAGATCATCGAGCAGAACAAAAACCGCTGTGAGCACTTAAGCGAACTGCTTCCAGATGCGACTATCATCAATGGTGACGGAACGAACCGTTCTCTTCTGCTAGAAGAAGGACTTTCCGAGTCCGAATCCTTTGTCACTCTGACAAATCTGGATGAGGAGAATGTATTTCTTGCTCTCTTTGCCAAAAGCATCTCCGATGCCAAGCTGGTTGCCAAGGTCAACCGTCTGGAATTTGATGATGTCATCGACTCCCTGGATATCGGAAGTGTCATCTACCCGAAAAATATCACTGCTGATTATATCCTGCAGTATGTCCGTGCCACTCAGAACAGCATCGGCAGCAATGTAGAAACCCTTTATCATATTCTGGATGGCAATGCAGAAGCACTGGAATTTGCGATCCGTGAGGAATCTGCCGTAACTTATATCCCTCTTGCAGAGCTGAATCTCCGCAAGAATCTTCTGGTGGGATGCCTGAACCGCAACGGCCGCATCCGCATTCCCCGTGGTCAGGATATGATCCAGGTGGGAGATACCGTGATCATCGTAACCACTCACAAGGGGCTTCGCGACATCACAGATATACTTGAAAAATAGAGGTACTGCCAAATGAATTATTCGATTATTATTTATATCCTGGGATGGATCATGAATGTGGAGGCTGTCTGTATGCTGGTTCCCGGCATCACTGCCCTTATCTACCGCGAAAAATCCGGTATTGCCTTCCTGATCACGATTCTGGCATGTCTGGCCATCGGTGTTCCACTGGTCAGCCGCAAACCGTCCAAGAAAGCGTTTTACGCCCGTGAAGGCCTTGTGACTACTGCTTTAAGCTGGATCGTCCTCAGTATTGTCGGTGCTGTGCCGTTTGTGCTCAGCGGGGCTATCCCGAATCCCATTGATGCTTTTTTTGAGATTGTTTCCGGTTTCACTACAACCGGTTCCAGTATTCTCTCCGATCCATCACAGATGCCTTACAGCATCAATATCTGGAGATGTTTTTCCCACTGGATCGGTGGTATGGGTGTTCTGGTATTTATCCTGACACTGCTTCCGCTTGCAGGTGGCTATCATATGAACCTTATGAAGGCAGAAAGCCCCGGTCCTTCCGTAGGAAAGCTTCTTCCAAAAGTCCAGTCAACTGCCAAGATCCTGTACAAGATCTACATTGCACTCACTGTTGCACTGATCATCCTCCTGCTTCTTGGGGGGATGCCTCTTTACGACAGTCTCTGTGCAGCATTTGGAACTGCCGGAACCGGTGGGTTCGGAATCAAATCCGACAGTATGGGAAGTTACAGCTTATATATTCAGATCGTCATCACTATCTTTATGATCCTGTTTGGCGTAAACTTCAATGTCTATTTTCTTCTTCTCACCAGGAAGTTTTCTCAGGCATTGAAATCTGAAGAGGTCCGCTGCTACTTCTTTGTGATCATCGCCTCTGCCCTGATGATCACTTTCAACGTCCGGCATCTGTTTGACAATGTGTGGGAAGCACTTCAACAGGCATTTTTCCAGGTTAGTTCTATTATCACCACCACCGGTTATGCCACTACGGATTTTAACCAGTGGCCTGCGGTATCCAGAACGATTCTGGTACTGCTTACCTTCTGTGGTGCCTGTGCTGGCAGTACAGGCGGCGGAATCAAGATTTCCCGTCTTCTGCTTCTTGCAAAATCCGTCCGCAAGGAACTGCATCTTTATCTGCATCCCAATGCAGTAAAAAAGATCAAAATGGACGGAAAAGCGGTGTCTCACGAAGTTATGCGTGCCACCAATATTTATATGATCGTTTATCTGATGATCGTGGCTGCATCTATCTTTATCATCAGTTTTGATGAATTTGATCTTGTAACAAATTTCACAGCCGTAGTCACCACTTTAAACAATGTGGGTCCCGGTCTTTCCCTGATCGGTCCTACCGGAAACTTCGGGATCTTTTCTCCGCTGTCCAAGCTGGTCCTTTCTTTCGATATGCTGGCCGGCCGACTGGAGCTATTTCCGATCCTGATCCTTTTCCTTCGTGAAACCTGGAAGAAATTCTGATAAATATTCGTCATATTTTGCTATGTTTGTGGCATAAATTGTTCTTTTCACATTTATTTCAAATGTTAGACACACTTTCTTCACATTTTTACTGTATATTATAAGTCATAGAAGGTGATGAACTTTCTATAATATTTTTCTTTTTCATACGCGCCGGTACGAAAGTACCGGCCTCCTTCCATTTATGGAGTATTTTTTTCCACTCCCTCATAATCGAAATCCGGAATAAAGCTTTCTGAAGCAGTTTCTCCTTCCTGGATAAATCCATTCTGAATCCCCATATCCACAGCAGCATCCAGAACTTTTTCATACTCTCTTTTTGTAACTTTCCGGTTTAATTCCTTAAATTCCACAAATTTTCTCACCGGCGTATACTGATTCATAATACTGATATAAATATCTTCCCCATAGGTTTCATGAAGATACCTCAGAGCCTTTATGGAATTTCCTGTATGTCCCGGCAGGATCAGATGACGGACAATGGTTCCTTTCCGGATGTATCCATCCTCTCCAAACTCACATTTCCCGGTCTGACGCACCATCTCTCCAATTGCAGCCTTTGCAGCCTGCACATAATCCGGCGCATAAGAAAATTTCTGTGCAAGCTCCGGATCCAGATATTTCAGATCCGGAAGATAAATGTCCACATATCCTTCCAGAAGCTTCAGGGTTTCTGTTTTTTCATACCCGCTGGAATTATACACCACCGGAATATCCAGGCCCTTCCTCCGGGCCATATCCAGTGCCTCTATGATCTGCGGTACATAATGTGCACCTGTTACCAGATTGATGTTTGCAGCTCCTTTTTCCTTCAGTTCCAGAAAAATCTCTCCAAGCCGTTCCACACTTACAGCCCGTCCCCTGCTCCCGATGGCAATATCATGATTCTGGCAGAAACAGCAACGCAGTCCGCACCCGGAAAAGAACACTGCCCCGGAGCCTTTTGTTCCAGAAATGCATGGTTCCTCCCACATATGAAGCGCCGCTCTTGCCAGATAAATTCTCTCATCCATGCCACAGAAGCCTTTTTTCCCTGCACCCCGGTCTGCCAGGCATTCTCTTGGACAAAGAGCACAAGCTGACATAATTTCTTCCGTACAGTGCGCGCTCCCTGCCATACTGCTGATTTTATTTTCATTCTCCACTTTCACTTTTCTCCTGATCTTTCTTCCAATATCGTTATTTTCTGTTATCTAGTACTAGTTTAGCACATCACGTCTGCTGCCAACAAGGCTTTCTCTGTTTACACTATATCCTTAATATAGTACAATGGATTTCATGGAATCTTAAGAATTTACCCCTTTCGTCTTAATTTCCGGCTGCTATTCTAATAACATCAGGGAGGTACAAAAAAGTGGCTAACATACTTGTTTGCGATGACGACAAAGACATCGTGGAAGCTATCGAAATCTATCTTACGCAGGAAGGCTATCACAT
>NZ_JBDGAB010000095.1:0-7120 GCF_040910705.1 Blautia sp. RTP21359st1_E11_RTP21359_211015 | reverse complement strand
GGTACCAGGCGCGCATCGTCGAGGGCAAGGCCCCCGGGCGCTGGACCTGCAAGCGCGACCTTTACGATTGGTGGCGTGGGGAGGTCGAGACGAAGGCCACCGACCACCACCGCTACTGGTGCCTCAACGTCCTGGCCGCCTACGCCAAGAAGTGCGGCATCCCGTACGAGGAGCTGGAGGCCGACGCGCTCGCGCTCGTGCCGACACTTGAGGGCCTGACGGAGCGCGAGGACAACCACTTCACCGAGGATGACGCACTCTCCGCGATTGGGGCGTACTACGACCCCATCATCCACAAGTTAACCCGCGAGCGCATCGAGCGCCGCACGGCCATCGGGCTGCCGAAAAACAAGAGGAACGGGCGATCTCAGGCGAAGCACCTTGAGGGCGCACGGGCTATTCGCGATATTAACAACGACAACTGGCGTGAAGGAAACGGGCGAAAACCGAAGGCCGACCTTGTCCGCGAGTACGCCGCGGAGCATCCCGACGCCAACCACAGCGAGATCGCCCGCGCCCTCGGCATTTCCCGCCCGACCGTCATCAAATGGCTGAAGGATGTGCCGAAGGACGCTACCGAGCCGGAAAAACCGAAGCCGGACGATCTGTACGAGCTGTACAACCCCGCGATGGTCGAGCTCAGGGCAGCGCTCGACCAGTACTCGTCGAGCGCCAGCGACCGCGGGTACCTGAGCCCGCCGCAGTCCGCCATGACCAGGCTAGAGCTCGCGCAGAAGGCCATCGGCTGGGATACCGGTGTCGAGGAGTACTGGAAACGCGCCGACGCGGAGAACGGGAAACGGGAAAAACGGGAACGGGAAACGGTAAAATCATCGGGAACCGCCGTGAAACTTCCCGATGTTTCCCGGGAAACATTCCCGATTGACGATAGGTTGAACAATGGGCATAACGAAGCGTGAAATAGCGTCTGAACTGGGTGTTTCAAAGCGCACAGTCGCGAACTACATCGAGAAGCTGGGACTGGGAAACCATGTTTCACGAAACGGGAACACCGATTTTCTCGATGACTTTGCCGCCGCGGCCATCGCCGACGCCCTGAAGAACCCCGGCAAACCGTCCCGCCAGCCAGCCGACGCGCCCGCTGCACCCGCCCCGGACTCCCTGGTTGACTCCCTGGCCGCCCAACTGGAAATCGAACGGTCCCGCAACGCCGAGCTGATGGAGGCGCTTGCGGCCGAGCGCGACCGCGCCGCCCGCGCCGAGGCCGAGGCCAAGGCGCAACTCGCCGAGGCGAACGCCAGGGTCGCGGAGCTCGCCGGAAAGCTCGCATCGCTCGCCGAGCGCCAACAGGCGATCGCGGCCACGCCGTGGTGGCGCCGCGGCCGCATGGCCATGAAGCTGCTCGGGCCGGGGAGACAAGAATAGCGGGGCCCGCGAGTTTCTTAACGACTCGCGGGCCCTTTTCGCTCGGTCACTCCTCGCCTGCCGGCCAGTAGACCTCGCCGTCGACGTCGACGCGGTAGATTCCCAGGGTCGACGCCGCGATGTTGAAGAAGTCGAATGGATCCGCCGCGCGGTAGCCCTGCGCCGCCAGCTCCTCGGGCATCGCCGCCAGGGCGCGGACGAACTGGCGCGAGTCTGAGGTCGTACGCGCCGCGGCCTCAGACGCCGCGGCGTACCCGCGCTCATCGCCGCAGGCGGCGGCGCGGCTGTCGAGTGCGTCGCCGGGATCGTCCTCAAGTGCCGACCACAGTTCGACTTTCAGGCCGTCAGGGGAGACGCCCAAGTATTCCATGGTGATCGCTGCGCTGCCGTCGGCCCTGGTGTAATAGCTCTCGATCCTGCCGCGGCGAACGAACCCGGCGAACCTTCCTCCGTCTGAGTAGGTTACGGGGCGCCCCGCCGTGTCACGCTCGGGCGCGTAATAGAGTTTCACGTTCACTGTTGCTGGCCCCCGCCCTGCCTGCTGCCGCAGGCCGCGGCGATGTCCTCGCCTCGGGTCGATGTGCTGCCGTCGTTGTACCGCAGGCGCTGGTTCAGGACCTCGGACAGGATGGCGCGGCTGTCCTCGGTGTCGAACGTGAGGCCCGTGGCCTGTTCAAAGATGGCACCAACCTCGACCAGGCGGTGCGTCCTCGCCTTGCGCTCGGCCGCCGCCTGCCTCTGCTCGAGCTTCCTGATCTCCTTCTTGATCGCCGCAGCCTCGGCGGCCTTCTTCTCCGCAGCCGCCCTCTTCTTCGCGATCTGCTCGCTGATGGATGTCGTCATGCCCGTTCTCCTTGCTTGTCGTGGGGTGTCATTCACTTGCAAGTTTACCCCAATGCGCCGTACAATTTCACTAGTGGGACTCGTCACTACCAGAGGTAGTGCGCACTTCGCAGTACTTTTGCCGCGGCAAAAGTCCAGCGTGGCGTGCGGTCCTGCGGACGGCTCTCCGCCCACTCCATCGCGCCCGTTCGCCTTGGGCGGCTCACGTCCACGGTGGAGGGGCTGCGCGGTCGCGTCCCGCTCCCTTGCGCTCCGCGCTGCCAGCGCCATTCGCCGACCGCGGCTCATGGCACCAGCACCGCTGCGCAGGGCGCGACTGCGCCCTTTGCCAAGAAAGGAACTCGACCGATGGCTATCTATCACCTGAACGTGCGCGGCTGCTCCCCTGCCACCGGGGCGGGGGCCGTCAAGAAGGCTGCCTACCAGTCAGGCCAGACACTCATAGAGGAGCGCACGGGCGAGGTCTGCGACTACGCCAGAAAGGAACGCGTCCTGGACGAGGGCCTTGCCCTTCCCGCCGGCGTCCCGCCCGTGGGCCGCGGCGAGCTCTGGAACGAGGCCGAGCGCGTCTGGGTCGAGGGCGGCGGCGGCAAGACGCTCGTCGCGAAACGCTACGAATTCGCGCTGCCGATCGAGCTCGACGAGGACGGGCGCCGCGCCTGCGTGCGGGACTTCTGCGCCCTGTTCCCCGCGAAGGCCTGCGACTGGGCGATCCACGACAGCGCCCATGGCGGCAACCCACACGCGCATATATTGGTGTCCGCGCTCGACCTTGAAGCAGACGGTTTCGTGCAGAAAACCAAGGACGAGACGGGCCAGTGCTTCTATCTCTGCGAGAACGAACACGGGGACCGTATGCCCATCCGCGCGACGGAGTGGAAGTCGGCCAAGGCCGCGGGGTGGCAAAAGTTGTACAACTTCGAGGACGGCCAGCGCAGGACCATGAAGCAGGCCAAGGCCGAGGGGCTTGGCACCAAGGATAGGACCAGCAAGAGGCCAGTGCAGATGCACCGCAGGGAGGGGCAGAGCGCCTACGCCGTGGGCCGCGAGGAGATGGACGAGGTGCGCGAGGCCTGGGCGAAAATCGCCAACAGGCATCTGGCAGCCGCGGCCGCGGCGGTGGGCGTTGTGCCACAGGTCATCGACCATCGCAGTAATAAGGAAAGAGGTCTGGCCGAGGAACCGACGATTCACGAGGGTGGCGTCGGCCTGATCGGGCATGCCGACCGTGTGAAGCAGAACGATGAAATCAGGGCCCGTAACGAGCGCCTGCGCGTTCTCCGCGCCGAATTGCGCCAGGAGGGTGCCGAGCTTGAGCGGCTGCGCGACGAGGTCGCGACGCTCGAGCGCCAGCGCAACACCGCCGAGCAGGCGTGGCGCGTGCGTCCCAAGAAGGGCGAACGCAAGCGCAAGGCCGCGCTCGCGAAGCGCCGCCGCGTGGCCATGGCCACCGCTGCGGCCGCGGTTGAGGCCCAGCAGCGCGTCACTGCCGCGACTGCCGACCAGACCGACACCAAGGCCGAGATGCTGGGCCAGCTCGACGAGCAGATCGCGGCACTCGACGAGCAGATACGCGAGCTGCAGCGCGGCGGCGCGCCCGCGGCGCTGGGCGCGAGCCTGCGCAAGGCCGCCGAGCTCGCGGTCGAGCGCAAGCGCCTCGCCGACGAGCGCGACAGGCTCGCGGGCGGTATGGCACAGGCGGAGAGCCCCGAGCTCGAGCCGGAGGACGGCCACCGGCGCGGCCCCAGACGCTAGCCGACCGGCTCCCGGTCCTCGTCCTCCCTGCGCACGCCGACCGGCACGATGTCGCGGTAGATCAGCCGGTGCCTGCCGTCGCGCCACTCGTCGTCGTGGTAGTGTCCGAAGAACCACGTCTTGAAGTCGAGCCGCCGGTCGATCTCGCCGAGGAAGTTCTGCAGCGGGTCGTCCTCGAAAGGACGGTTGCACTCCCAGCAGAGGTCGCCCGCCAGGTCGGCCGGGGCCTCGTGCGTCACCACGTAGTCGACCTTCCAGCCGGCGGCATCGAGGTTGCGCCGGCAGCGTTCCATCTCGGTCTCGCTCGGCATCTCCTCCGGCCACCAGGACTTCCCCTCCTTGCGCCATTCCCTGTCATGGCTCGCGGCACCTCCCATGGCGAGGACGGTCGTCCCGGCGATATCGAAGACCTCGCCGCGCATCAGGTGCAGCACATGCGGGCGTGCGACGTGGACGCGCCCGCCGTTCCACTCGGTTTCGGGGAGTTCCGCCAGCATCCGGTGATTCTCGTGATTGCCGTCGACGAAGCATGTCGTCCACGGCTTGGACTCGAACCAGTCGAGCCAGTAGCGGTCGGTGTTCGAGCCGTCCCACACGAATCCGAAGTCGCCGGCGACCACCACCACGTCGTCGCGCGAGAGCGTCCTGCCGTCCGGCCAGCTCTTGGAGGAGAAGCGGCTGGAGCCGTATTCGGCCCCTCCGTGCACGTCGCCCGTTACGAAGATCGCCATCAGTTCGCCCTCTCCCGCTTGTACGCGGCCAGCTCTCGCTCGACCTGTCTGTCGCCGGTCTGGTTGACCCACCACGGCCACTTGACGCGCCCGCACGGCTCGCCGACGCCGGAGAACCATGCCCGCAGCTCGTCGAGGCTCACCGGTGCGCAGGCGTTGGCGTCCACGCCCACGTCGTAGCGGAGAAGCCCCTGCTTCCGGTTGAACTCGTTGTACGCGCCGCCACTGCTGTGGATGTGCCCGTGCAGGTGCCAGCTGCCGTGCGACATGCTCTGCCAGTCGGCCATGGGGAAATGGCTCATGACGATCTTCTGCCCGTCGATCTTGAGCACGCAGATAGGCGGCTCGGTGATAAAGGCCCTGGAGACCGCGGGCTGCGTCCAATCTTTGTCGTGGTTGCCGGGCACCAGGTGAACCTTTTTGCATGTGATCTTCTTCCGCAGCCCGTAGGCGTCCTGCGCGGTCATCTTGAACGAGAAGTCGCCCAGGATGTAGAGCTCGTCGTTCATGCCGACGCGCGCGTTGATGTTGGCGACGATCACCGAATTCATCTGTTGGATCGTTTCCCACGGCCGGTCGGTGAACTTGAGCACGTTTTCGTGCCCGAAGTGGGTATCGCTGGTAAACCAAATCATTCTCTTGTCTCCTTTGTCGCTAAAAAACGCTCTCCTTCGACGGGGAAAGGAGACGTATTTTGAGCGACATGAGGCCATCTGCGCTCATGTGCTGAATCCAATCGTTCGGTGGTTTAGGTTCTGTACCCATTCCATGGCGGCGGGAACGGGTATAATCGAAATCGAAAGAAGCGGACCCCGCGCAGGTGGCTAACCAGATACGCGGGCGATGCGGATTTTCAGTTGCAAAGGCCGGGCTGCACTCCCGGCCTTATTTTTTACGCCGATGCTGGCGCTGCTCCCTTCCGTCGCGCACAGTCCGCGCGCGCCTCCGAATCCTGAACTGGATCTCGTACGAATCGAGAAACGTGACGATGAACGTGCCCACCGCCGCCAGGGCGGCGAGGGCTTCAAAGACCTTTGACATAAGCGACACCTCCAAAGGAAAGCATCGCCCGCGCGCGGGAATCCGCCGCTGCGATTCTACCGCACGGGCCACCGCTGGAGACGTTCGCCGCCCTCAGATCGGGTTGCCGCAGGGGTGTACAATAACTTCATTGATAATATACGTCCTGTAAAGGCGGGGCCTTAGCCCTCGGGGGCGGCCCTGATCTCGGGTTCCACGGACCCGATTTTTTTCGCCGAAGGGGTGTAAAATAAATATATTGATAATATACGTCCTGTAAAGGCGGGGCCTTAGCCCTCGGGGGCGGCTGGTATGGAGGGTGGTGTTCAGTGGCAGATCGCAAGAAGAAACCCGAGCATGATGATGCCTGGTGGGCAGCCCAGCGTCATGCCTACATAGAGAAGAACGACATCCTTCTGTCCGACTATCCGTCCTGGGAATGGGTCAGCCCGTACGACTTCTGGCGGACCATCTTCCCAGAGGGTTTCCTGCAGCCCCGCGGCGAGGAGGTTCCGTGGCACGAGAGGGGCGGTGGCCATCCCAACGGCATCGCCATCCAGATCACCAGCAAGACTAAGACGGTCAAGACCAAGACGGGCCGCAAACACGACGTCCCCGTGGTCGAACGGTTCACGCTGACCGATGACCTCGACGGCGTCATGGAGCGCGTCATCGACTCGAACAGGAAGAACGAGTCCGTCTTCTGCGCGCCCGTGTCGTTCTTCGGCAAGAGCCGCGTCGCCGCGAACGCGCGGTTCCTACACGCGTTCGCGATCGACCTCGACGGCGTCGGCGTGCAGGAACTGAAGAACATGCTGAAGCAGTTTCGCAACGGCCGTGACCCGGCGTTTGCGGCAGATAAGTGGGTGTCCCTCCCCCAGCCGACCTTCCTCGTGAACTCGGGTACGGGTTTCCACCTCTACTACGTGCTTGACCAGCCGATCCCGCTGGTGCCGCGTGTCGTGCCATTTCTGCAGGAGTTCAAGGCGATGCTCACGGACTACATCTGGCGCGACACCGTCTCGACGCTCGAGGAAGTCCAGCACCAGGGCATCTACCAGCCCTTCAGGATGCCCGGTACGCCGACGAAGCTGAACGGCAAGACCGAGAGGTCGAAAATCAAGGACAAGTACGAGGCCGTGGCGTTCGTGCACAACGGCGAGGACGGGAAACCTTGGCTCTGCAGCATGGATTACCTGCTCGGATACGCCGGCGTCCGCGGCGGCAAGGACCGCGCCGAATTCATAGAGCTCATGTGCACCGCCGGGCGGACCCCCATCGAGCGCGCCAAGAAGCTCTGGCCGGAGTGGTACCAGGCGCGCATCGTCGAGGGCAAGGCCCCCGGGCGCTGGACCTGCAAGCGCGACCTTTACGATTGGTGGCGT
>NZ_JBDGAB010000094.1:0-7274 GCF_040910705.1 Blautia sp. RTP21359st1_E11_RTP21359_211015 | reverse complement strand
AAGTGAAGGCTGGTCGTAATTATCTGATCTTTCCGGAGGGAACCAGAAGTAAAAACGGAAATCATCCGGGGCCGTTCAAGGGCGGCAGCTTCAAGACTGCCACCAAGACGAAATGCCCGATCGTTCCGGTTGCACTGATCGATTCCTTTAAGGCTTTTGATACCGGCTCTACAGAGAGGATCACCGTACAGGTGCATATCCTTCCTCCGATGTATTATGAGGAATACAAAGATATGCATACCACAGAGCTCGCAGAAGAAGTGAAGAGACGGATCGAAAAGGTGATCGAAGAGAATATTATGTAAAAAAGAAAAGACTTTGATGAAGTTGGAACAAAAACATCATCAAGGTCTTTTTTTTTGTTGTATGTTTTGTATAAAAACGAAACGTTTTATTTGTGAATTGTTGGACATATACAACCAAAAGATTTGATGATAACATAGAGACATCCATACAATATAAATAAAAAGATGTAAAGAGGACGAACAGATGAAAAAAGAAGAATACCTTTCTCGGATCGATGAGGTGATCGCACGGGGACCGTACACGGATACCTGGGATTCTCTCTGTGAGCATCCTACGCCGAAGTGGTATGCGAGAGATAAATTCGGAATTTTTATCCACTGGGGTGTTTACAGTGTTCCGGCTTTCGGAAACGAATGGTATCCCAGAAATATGTATGTGAAAGGCTCTAAGGAGAACCTGCATCATACAGAGAAATACGGAACTCTGGATAAATTCGGCTACAAGGATTTTATTTCTCAGTTTAGGGCTGAGAAGTTTGATCCGAAGGAATGGGCGGCCTTATTTAAAGAGGCGGGAGCGAAATTCGTAGTTCCGGTAGCGGAGCATCACGATGGATTTCAGATGTATGCCAGTGACCTTTGTCGCTGGAACGCTGCTGAGATGGGACCGAAAAGAGATATTCTCGGAGAGCTGAAGACAGAGGTTGAGAAAGAGGGAATGGTTCTCGGTGCTTCTTCTCACAGAGCAGAGCATTACTGGTTCTTTAATGGAGGTCGTCAGATCCCGGAGGCTGATGTCAATGATCCGGAATATGCGGATCTTTATGGGCCGGCAGCAGGAATCACCAGAGATATGAGTGATATTTATGACAATCCTCCGACAGAGGAGCATATGCAGGACTGGCTTGTCCGCACCTGCGAGATCGTGGATAAATATCAGCCATCCATCGTGTATTTTGACTGGTGGATCCAGCAGTATGCATGGAAACCGTATCTTCGTAAATTTGCAGCATATTATTACAACCGTTCTGCACAGTGGGGAAAAGAAACAGCTATTGATGCCAAATTTGACGCATATGTTTACGGCAGCGCAGTCAATGATCTGGAAAGAGGTCAGTTAGACCATATCACGCCGGATCTGTGGCAGAATGATACGTCTGTAGCTAAGAACTCCTGGGGCTATACCATTGGAAATGATTATAAGAAGCCTTCCGATATAGTGCTGGATCTGATCGATGTAGTCAGCAAAAATGGTGCACTTCTTCTTAATATCGGACCGAAGCCGGATGGAACAATTCCGGAAGAGGATGCACATATCCTGAGAGAAATGGGAAAATGGCTGAAGGTAAACGGAGAGGCGATATACGGAACCAGATATTGGAAGACATTCGGAGAGGGACCGACGGTGGTTCCGGAGGGACATTTCACGGATACCTATGATAAGCACTTTACTTCTGAGGATATCCGTTTTACAAGTAAGAGCAATCATATTTATGCGACTGTTCTGCACTGGCCGGAGGATGGAGAGATCCATATTAAAGCTCTTGGCAATGATATGAAGCTTTTGAAATCCACGATCCGGGATATTGAGATCCTCGGAACAGATCTGCATCCGGCATTTGCGAGAAATAAAGAACTGGATATTTCCTGCGGAAGAGGGGTTATTGAGGCGGGAGATATGCCGGTGGTATTGAAGATCACAGTAGAATAGCTGTTGGGGGAAGCGAGTAAATTATAATGTCTTTTTGAAAGGACAGAAAGGATAAGGTATTTTAATTATGGGAGATGTAAGATTCACAGGAAACTGGAACTCTGTAAATGCACACACAGTTCCAAAATGGTATGAGGATTGTAAATTTGGAATTTTTATCCATTGGGGAATTTATTCCGTGCCGGCATTTGCACCGCATACATGGGAGCTGGGAGAGGTTGATTCCAAGGAATGGTTTGCGGATAATCCGTATGCAGAATGGTATTACAATTCTCTGAACATTGGAAAAGGTCCTACATATAAGCATCATATAGAAAAATACGGAAAAGATTTCAAATACGAAGATTTTATTCCTATGTGGAAAGCTGAAAACTGGGATCCGAAGCAGTGGGCAGAGATCTTCAAAGAAGCAGGTGCGGAGTATGTTGTTCTGACAACCAAGCATCATGACGGATTCTGCCTGTTCCCAAGTAAATATACACATTTCAATTCCGTAGAAATGGGACCGAAGAGAAATATCACCGGTGAGCTGACAGAAGCTGTCCGTGACGCAGGAATCCGCATGGGCCTGTATTATTCCGGACTGATCGACTGGCAGTATGCAAACGATCCTATTTTTGAGGATGATGATCTGTTTGGAACAGCCAGCCCGACATTTGCATATGCAGATTATTCCTATAATCAGATGAAAGAGCTTGTAGATGATTATGCACCGAGTGTGTTCTGGAATGATATCGGATGGCCGACACAGAGTGAAGAGATGATGCCGTATTTCTTTGCACATTATTACAATAAGGTTCCGGAGGGTGTGGTAAATGACCGTTTCAACGGACGTTATCACGATTTCCTTACTAAGGAATATAAAGCCGGTTCTGTAAACAGAAATGAGAAATGGGAGATGTGCCGTGGAATGGGCTTATCCTTCGGTTATAATGCCAACGAAGGCGATGACAAGCTGATCTCTGTTCCGGATCTGATCTCACTTCTTGTCGGAACAGTGGCAAATAACGGAAATCTTCTCCTGAACATCGGCCCGAAGGCAGATGGAACGATTCCGGAGGAGCAGGTAAGAAGACTGAAGATCTTGGGTGCATGGCTGAAGGTAAACCATGACGGTATTTACGGAACACGCTGCAGTGACCGTGAATCTGAGCTGCTTGAGAGTGGAATTGAGCTCCATTATACACAGAAAGACGGAAATCTGAATGTGTTTGCAGATCATCTGAAGGAAGGTGCCAATGAATTCCTGATCAAGGGCTATCATGGGGCGCTGAGACCATTTGATCCGGCAGTGAAGGTAGAAACTGAAGATACTGCAGAAGGACTTCTTGTGAAGATCCCGGAATATAAAGAAGATATGTATGTGGTTGGATTAACCAACAGATTCTAAATGATGAATAGGAGGACCGGATGTATGCCGGTCCTTTTGTTGCTGCATGGGAGAAGATCGTGGATATCCGATCGATTCTCAGGGAGGGAGCTTTTATGTTTGGGAAAAAAATCGCAATACTGTTATCAACGGCAATGATCCTGACAGGGTCCTGTGTATCTTCTGTGGCTGTACATGCACAGACTGGTTATGCGGCTGAATATGCACAGGAAGCATCGGCAGCAGGTGTGCAGAGCACTGCAAAGCTTGTTGCGAAGGGCTCCTGTGGAAGCAAAGCTGTTTACCGGTTGTACTCCAATGGAAACCTGCAGATACAGGGAAAAGGGGAGGTTAAGGTTACCGATGATTTTTCATACAGATCAGCAATGATAAAAACAGTAACCGTTGCATCTGGGATCACGGGAATCGGTGACAGAACCTTTTCAGGCTGCAGAAATATGAAGAGGATTTCGTTGCCGGGAACTCTGCGGAGTATTGGAGTAAGAGCATTTGGAGATACTGCGATCACCAGGATCAAGCTTCCTGATGGACTGAAAAGCATTGGTGCATATGCTTTTTACCAGAGTAAGCTTATGAGCCTGGATGTACCGAAAACTGTAACAAAAATTGATGAATATGCTTTCAGTTACTGTAACAATCTGGAATCTGTCAGCATTCCGGGAAGTGTGAAAATATTACCGGAATCGTTATTTGAGGCAGATATGAAACTGAAAAAGGTTGCGCTTGGACAGGGCGTTTCCAGGATAGAAAGAGCGGCCTTTCGGCATTGCGGTTTGACAGGAGTAAGCTTTCCGGACAGTGTTACGGTTATTGGGGAAGGTGCGTTTTCTTTTTGTACAGATCTCAGAAAGGTGTCGTTGCCGAAGAAGCTTACAGAGATCGGGAACGGTGTATTCAGTAATTGTCGAAAACTGGGGAATATTACAGTACCTGCCAGTGTGAAAAAGATCAGAAGCCATGCTTTTTATGATTGCTTGGCAATGAAAAAGATTACGATCCTCAACAGTAAAACAGTGATAGAAAAAGAAGCGATCGGCTATAATTTCAATAGTGGAAAAAATAAAACTTTTGTCATTGCCGGAAAAAAGGGTTCTACTGCGCAGACTTACGCAAAGAAAAATGGGTTCCGTTTTTTGAACAATACTGCCGCAGTAAGGACTGCAAAGATGACCGGCGTGCCCAAAACAAAAACCATACTTCGTGGAAAAACATACACGATCCAGGCAGTGACCGTGCCGTATTACAGCGACGAAAAGATTCTTTTCCGTTCCTCGGATCGCAGGATCGCTACGGTAAATTCCAAAGGTGTTGTAAAGGGAATCCGAAAAGGGACGGCCTTGATCACCGTGCAGAGCGGAGCGAAAAAACTGAACTGTAAGATAACGGTGAAGTAACGATGAAGCAGGCGTACGTAAAATCGCCATAACAGTGAAAGAATACAAAAGAAAATAAAAACAGAAGCCCGGCAGATGAAACATGGAGAGTTTTCACATGTGCAGCTGCCGGGTTTTTTATAAATATAGAAAACCCTTAAAATAAGGAATAAAATAGCTTGTTATACCCTTAAAATAAGGGTATATTAATAAAAAAGGGGGAATCTAAAATGACAGGATATGCTGTGAAACATTCGATACGGGCAGAAGATATACGAATTTTAAGGAAGAAATTGAAGCTTACACAAAAAGATTTTGCAAAGTTAGTAAATGTATCTCAGAAAACAATAGAAAGATGGGAAAGTGAAAATCGGGATATTACAGGACCGGTTACGACATTAGTTCATATTTTAAACGAGTATCCTCAGATAGAGGAAAACCTCCGCGTGCCGGAAAAAGAATATCCGATACGCTTATGGTACATGTTTAAGAGTGAAATATGTACGATTATTGATGTGGATGAGAGAGGCAGAAAAGTAAAAATATATAATTATACAAACAATTTTATTAAAAAAGCATTTGGCCGAAATGAAAAACCAACCTTTGAAGAATACGAGGAATTTCTGGAATCTCGTTGTTTCCCGAGACAACGAGACAAAATAAAATTGGTATTAGAAGATTTGAATCTGCCATTTTATGATCCGTTTATGATCATAGAAAAGACCGAAGGAAGAATGGCAGAGGATGATTTCTGGATCAGGATTGAGAGGTAAAAATGGTACAGCTTTTTGAACAGGATATCAAAACAAATGACAGACAATCGTCAAAAGGAAACCAATTGAAATGGTGCAGGAACAATGTATGGTATAAAGCTGATTATATGGGATATGAGGGATTGGTGGAATATGTTGTTTCACGTTTGTTGGAAAAATCTTCACTGAAACAGGAAGAGTATGTTTTATATAAAACAGAAGAGATTAGTTATAAGAGAAGAAAATATCTGGGATGTAAAAGTGAAAATTTTTTGCCTGAGGGATGGCAGCTTATTACATTAGAAAGACTTTTTTATGGATTTTATAATGAAAGTCTTTATAAAAAATTATTCACGATTCCAGAACATTCGGAAAGACTGGAATTTATAGTAGATCAGACGGAACGCATTACGGGAATTAGCGATTTTGGAAAGTATATGAGTAAGATCCTGGCAATTGATACATTTTTTATGAATGAAGATCGGCATATGCATAATATTGGAGTCTTAATGGATGCAGAAGAAAAATATCATTTATGTCCAATATTTGATAACGGTGCAGGACTGCTATCAGATATACAGATGGATTATCCGATGGAAGAAAACATAAATAATCTGATGGAGGAGGCACGATCAAAAACTCTGTGTGAAGATTTTGATGAGCAGATCGAGATTGCAGAAGAATTGTATGGTCAGCAGATAAGGCTGAAATTTAATGAAAAAGATGTAAAAGAAATATTGGATATGGAAAGTTATTATCCGCAGGAATATAAAGAAAGAGTATTTGAGATTATTATGAGCAGGAGAAGAAAGTACAGATATTTATTTTGAATAACTGCACGTCGTATTTTTGGTATTTTGGTAATAAAGCAGGTGCAAAAGTTTTCACATGTGCAGCTGCCAGGTTTTTATAGTAGAAAAAATGTTAAAAAATGTCTGTAAACAGACAAAATATGACAAAAATATTCTAAACAAAGTTTGATTAAATGTGATGGGAAATTTATAATTTTAGTATAAATGTGAATTGGAAAATGGGGGAACGGTCACATCCAAAGGTGTTGTAAAAGGCATCAAAAAAGGAACTGCAACCATTACCGTTCAGAGTGGTTCCAAAAAACTGACCTGTAAGGTAATGGTTAAATAATTCAAAGGATATTAGTAATCAGCATTTGTTATTTACTCATAGTTATATCTTATATGTTTGAGTACGCAAAACAGACTGGAGCTTGATAAGAATATATATCAGGTTCTCAGTCTGTTTTTATATATTGCAGGCAAAAAAAGAACACGTTTTCACAAAATAAGATTGACTTTTTTCAAAATTCTTATTATCATATAAAACATATTTAATTACTATGAAATAAGGAATGATAAAAAATTCTGTTACACTGATGATACTGAGTTACACAGATGACGTTGAGCAGCGTACAGGACTGGTAGCGGGTAGACTTTTTTCAGAGGGAGGGGACGGGTACATGTCCATCAAGAAGATCGCAGAAAAGGCAGGGGTTTCACCGGCGACGGTTTCCAGAGTTTTGAATAATCCCAATTATAAATGTTCTGTTTCCGGACTCAGGGATAAGATATGGAAAACAGCTATCGAGATGAATTATGTGCCCAACGAGGCGGCCCGGAATCTGAAAAAAGGCGTTTCCGCAAAGCAGGAGAAAACCTGGTACATCAATATCCTGATGACAAGAACCGATTCTTCCACAACGGATCCGTTTTTTGCGGAGCTCCTTCGGGTGATCGAAAGTGAGATCCATGATAAAAACTGCATTCTTTCCAAAGTATGGTATATGTC
>NZ_JBDGAB010000093.1:0-7831 GCF_040910705.1 Blautia sp. RTP21359st1_E11_RTP21359_211015 | reverse complement strand
CTTTTTAACTTTCCGTTTTTCCTGATAGGAAGAGCATATTTCGATTCCTTTTTGTCATTTAACATACCGTGTACATAAAATGGATTCTGACAGTTATAACTATCCGGCACATTATAAGGGGTTTTCCATCTTGACGGTATAATAACCGTAGGAATAAATAGAATATTTGAGATCATCAGGCTTACCAGAACTGCCAAAATTTCCATTACACCTACCGGCGCCAAATAGAAATAAAAAGAGTTCAGTAATCCTCCAAATACCAGGGCATATACGCACAAATAAATTGACTTGCTCAACATGTCGATCATTTTTCTGTATAATTGTCTCTTTCTTTTCTAATACATATTCTTTTAATCAAGTGATATCTTCTCTCCATTTACAGAAATCCAGTAATCTTTCGGTTTGTGTTCCATGTATCCATAACATATCTTTTCATTTTTGTTATTTTCTGCTTCCAGAAATTCTGTTCCTACAGAATCCTTCACATCGGCTATTACATAATTATCATCATTCGGTGCTACCAGTACATACCATTCCCCATTGATTTCTATCGTTGACATATCGACATTTATCTTTACATCTTGATACTCTCTGCCTGTACCATAAAATATAGAATCTGGCAATTTCCATTTTCCAGAACTTTCCGGAAAGATCTTCCCCTCTACTGTTCCTTCATTATCCATGATAACATATGTAGAATTTTCTCCCTGGAGAATACGGATAATCTCAGCATTATCACCATATGCTTCTACAGCTTTCTCTACAGAACTGAAACTTCGGTGAGTATATATTGTATCACACACAAAGAGTCCGATTCCTAATATAACAATTGGTACAACAACCTTAACTGGTGTCTTTTTTGATTTTCTTTTATAAGAAATAGCGATCACCAGATTAACAATAATTATCAGATATACAATTGGTTCTATCACTTTGATCAGCATATTTTTTTCACATTCCCTTTGCATACAGTCTACAGATCTATATCCCGTCTTCCGATCACCCGCTTCAGTTCTTCTCTCATTTCTCTGTAAATATTTTTATATCTGGACTCACGGTCCGTACATTTTATTTTTATGATGTCATGTTTTTTCTCATACAAAACGGCCATACGACTTCGATGTTTATACATCCGTATTCCTGATCCGTCATAAAAAATCCTGCCTATAGCATCATTGATTCTCTCAGTCTGGATCACAAAGGTAAAACGTACATCTTTCTTTTTTTCTTCTCTGGTCAGCTCATTACACCAGAAAATCTCAAATGCATCATTCAGAAGCTGGATATGCATTTTTTCCATATCTGCTATATCAATGATCGCCCATAAGTTTACCTGTTGATTTTTTCTTTTCTGATAAAAACAGATTTGGTCATTCTCTTTTAATATATAATTTGCTTTTTTAGCATATCCACTTTTAAAAAGACATTCTTCAAACACCAGAGGCTGATTTTTCTCCGTTTCTTCTGTTGGATCAGGCAGTATCCTTCCTGCCAGTCCCTGCATTTCATATCCGATAAAGCTGAATGGCATCCAGATACCTTTTTTATTTCTCGGATAGCAGAAACTTTTCTTATAAATATGGATATAATATGCCTCCACTACACCAAGGCTCATTATTATTCCCCAGTAAATCCAGAAAAATTCCAGTCTGATTTCCTGATATCTTCTATGTATTATATGATCAGAAATAAACCCTGCTGTCATCAGAAGAACATAACTCAAAAGCAAAATCTGTACTACAAAATATCCATTTATCCCGGAAAAACATTTCCTCTTTTTCAACATTTTTCGTACATACAGAGGATTCCTGTCATCATATAAATTTGCAAAAGGAAACCTTTCATTTCTTGCCCAAATTCTATCTGCCGATAATACAGCTTCTCCCATTGCCGCCAAAACTAATGCCATTCTGATCTCCGGCATGATCTGGTAGCAAGCTGGTGTCAGAAGTAATGTTATTAGAAAAAAACGTTTTGTTTTTTCACTCAAGCGATATCTTCTCCCCATTTATAGAAATCCAATAATCTTTTGTTTTATGATATCTATTATTTTAATGACTACTTATTATTTTCCATCCAGTTCTGACCCAATCCTTCAAAAACCCGATTGGAACCATCTTCTGTCCATTTGCAGAAACCCAGTAGTCCTCTGGGTATTTTTTCAGATATCCATAGTAAACGTTTTCGCTTCCTTTTGCTTCGGAAAATTCTGTTCCTTCCGAATCGTATACATTCGTTATGGGAGATTTTATTCCCGGATATGGTGACACCACAACATACCATTCCCCATCAACTGCTACGGTAGATACGTCGACTATAATCCTGTCTCCTGTAAAACGCTTTGTGTCCTGAAACTCTGAATCTTCCGGAAGTTTCCAGCCGCTTTCTGTTTTTTCAAAAATCTGTGAGTCCATCGCATCTCCATCATCCATAATAACCAATGCTGAAGTTTTTCCTCGCAATGTCGCCACGACATCTGACCGATCATCATAGGCTGTTACTGCTTCCTCAAGTGTATGGAAACTTTGTTCAGCCTCTTTGCTATTTTCGGACATCATAAATATGATGACCACAGACAAAAGCGGAACCAGTATAAATATGGATATTTTTCGTGGGATTCTTTTCCTGGAATCCACAACTGCCACTATCATGAGCAACAGCAATAAGATTCCCCACGACCACCAGTTAGATAGTGAAATATTCATTTTTATGTCCTCTTTTTCCTACAATCTTGACGCTTCACAGATTGATCTCTACTTTATCTCCATCTACAGAAATCCAGTAATCGTCTGGTTTCGTTTTCAGATATCCATAATATACCGTTATATTCTCATATTCCGCTTTTAAAAATTCTGTTCCAGCCGAATCGTGAACCTCATCTATAGAATTCTCCCCCATAAGATAATGTGGGAGTATTACAATATACCATACTCCATGTATTTCTATTGATCTCATATCAATATTGGCATCTTCTGAAGGATAGCTCATACTTTTTCTGAAAAATGCTGAATCCGGCAATTTCCATTTCTTTCCATTTTTTGGAAAAATTCTTCCTTCAATAGATCCATCTTCATCCATGATAACATATGTAGATTTCTCATCCTGCAAGGTTGCTATTGGCTTCGCCTTAACATCATATGCCCGAATCGCTTTATCCAGCGAGGTAAAATTTCGCTGCACAAATACTGCCTGAAACATGATAAATAACAAGCCAACCAAAAAAATTGGTCTGATTATAAAAAGCGGTACCTTTTTAGATTTTTTCTTGCATACGAGAGCAACCGCCAATGCAATAAACATTAATATTGTTATAACTCTTTCGAAAATGCTCAATATCAGATTCGCCATATGATTCCTTTCTTCAGCTATTAATGGATTCTATCTCCGAATCATCATATATTTTCTTTAACTCTTTTCTCATTTCCTTATTGATATTCGTATATCTTGAATTATTATCAGCCCATTTTACTTTCAGGATATCGTGTTTGCGTACATATAATACAGGCAGCCGGCTTCTGTGCTTATCCATAAAGATTCCCCCGCTTTCATAAAAAGTTTCCTGCAGGTAATCATTTATTTCATCTACCTGGATTACAAATGTAAAACGAATATCATTCTTTTTTTCTTCTCTGCTCATCTCATTGATCCAGAACTCTGCAAATTTATCATTTAACAACAAAACATCATTTCTATCCATATCTGTAATATCTATAAGCGCCCAGATATTCACCTGATTATTTCTATTTTTCTTGAAAAAACTTACTTTTCCTTTTTCGTCCAGTTCATATTCTGACTTTTTTTGGTACTGGTTATGTAAAAGCTCCTTTTCAAATACAACGTTTCGCTCTTCGACCTCTTCTGGAAAAGTTATTTTGATATCTATTAACTTCTCGTATTTGTAACAGATAAAACTGAATGGCATCCAGATTCCTTTTTTATTCTCTATATACATGTAGCTTCTTGCATGAATCCTAACACTATGCTTCAGAAATTCAACATACCCCACTATCATTAAAATATGCAGTGATAATAACGCTTTTTCAATCGCATCATTCCCACTGCTATTCGTCCAACATTTCCAACAGGAATATACTGCTGCAAAAAAAACATCTGTCAAAAGCAACATTTGAAACAGAAAACAACCTCTGATTCCGGAAAACCATTTTCGATTTTTTCTCATCATCCCATAAACATATAGAGGATTTTCATCTACACTTTCCGAAGAAATATCCTGATCCGCTCTTCCGCCAAATCTGAATACCCATCCAGTCAATGCCATATATCCCAAACCGGCTACTGCAAATGTGAATCTATCATCTTCAAAAATCCAACGATATGACAAAAATAAAATACAAAATAACAAAATTTTTTCAGGTATATTATTTTTTCTTTTTCGGTTTATTATGATCCCCCCCCCCTAGTCGTCAAATACATTTCCCATATATTTTTACATACAAAACTTATACATAAACCCAATATAACTTTCCTAAATACTTATAACACTTCATATACCGCGTTCCTTTTCCCGGAGTATACTCACATCCCCCGCCAATAACTCTCCCATACTTTCGTATTGCAATATTAGAATTAACCTTCCTATTACTCCAATAATCTCTAGAATAAGCATTTATTCGCGTTACTGTTAATTGCCTCATTTTTTCATTTTTTTCTTCATTAACTGCCCTTCGTAGCGGTAATGCCTCTGCGAATGAAAGGTTCATATTTGAAATTCTTCGATTTGCGTCATGGTAATCTTTTCTCATATATTTCAAATATCCTTTTTGATTTTGCTTTGGTCCTATATTATCTACAGCACTCCAAAATAATGATATTCCCGCACTTACCGCACCATTTATAACCGCACTTGTAAAATCTCTATTTTCATAATAATCACTTACAAACGAAGTAACACCACTTACAACTGCACCTGTTGTCGAACCACCAATTCCCAAAAATCCCATAGCGGTTCCAAGTCCTGCGGAAGCGGCAGTGATCCAGTTTATCTCTGACAGATTTTTCCCCAGCTGCTATACTTGTATTCTACTACAGTCTCTCCGGCGTCGTCAATCAGTGCAATGACATCATTCTGCAATAATAAATTTTTCGTTACGGTTCCCTCCGACAGCTTTCCAATCTCCCACGTTCATGCTATACTAAACCTATCTCTGTCTGCCCGTTTCAGTCATGGGGCAGACTTATTTTTTTCAGGAAAGGATTTATTTATGAAGCGTATCAAAAATATCGATCTGCTCCGTGCGGGGGCGATCCTCTACATTATGCTGTATCACTGCTACGTTCTGTCCGGGCAGCCATGGCAGTCGCATACAGCCATCCACACACTTCTGACTCTTGGAGGTGAAGTAGGAGTTACACTGTTTTTCCTGTTAAGCGGATATGGGATCTATCTTTCCCTTTCTTCTTCGGAGGCGCGAGGCTGTCTCCCCGGCTGGCGGGCTTTTATGAAAAAGCGCTGCATCCGCATTATGCCCCAGTATTATGTATGTATCACGGTCCTTCTGATCTTTATGTCTACGCAGATGTTCAGCAATGAGGGACTTCGGCATATCCTGGCGTATTATACTTTTACGGAGAACTTTTCCCCGGTGACTCATGGTTCCATCAATGGTGCGCTGTGGACGATGGGCGTGATCTTTCAGTTTTATCTGATTGCCCCGTTCCTTTATAAGGCAGTCCGGAAAAACTGGCTCGTCTCTGCCATTGTGTCCATTGTTTTCACTGTTATCTGCCGGTTCGCAGTTGTCCGCTATCTCCACAATTCCGGGATTTCGGATAACTCTGTATATTTTGTATACGAGCGTCAGGTATTCTCTGCGCTGGATAATTTCGTGCTGGGAATGGCTGCTGCCGCTTTCTGGAAACAGACCGGAGATCGTATGCAGGATTACCGGCTGAAGCTTGGACTTCCGGTTTCTATTGCAAGCACCGCACTGATCCTGGTATGGATCTTTTATTATCACAGTCACGGGCTTTATGGCACCGCTCCCTCCGGTTATCCGGCACATTCCATCCTTGCAGGCCTGTTCAGTATACTACTTGTGGGATTCCCCCTCCTGCCGGAAATGGATTTCAGGTTTCTGCATCCGCTGTACTTCGTAGCCCGGAACCAGTACGGGATCTATCTGTGGCATATGCCCATCATCATGATCCTGCAGGCCAATGCGCCATGGTTCAACACCATGAGCCAGCAGCGCTTCTGGCTGTTTTTGCCATGTATGGTGGTCATCACCTGCGTATTCGGCTATTTTGCAACCCGCTTTATCGATCATCCCGCTTCTGCGAAAAAGAAAGGATAACTTCCCATGAAAGACAGAACCGCCGTTAACCACAATATCCGCAAGCATTTTAACGAACTGATCTACAACACAGCCCGTTACACAGAAATCGCATTATCCATCGTGATCATTATCGTGATCGCACTGTCCGGACTGCGTCTGATCCTTACAACTGCCGGTACCTCCATCATGGATATGGACACCAGCTTTTTTACCAGTTTCCTGTCACAGGCACTGTCTCTTGTAGTCGGTGTGGAGTTTGTAAAAATGCTCTGTCGCCATTCCGCCCAGACTGTTGTGGAGGTCCTGCTTTTTGCAACAGCAAGGCAGATGGTCGTGGAACATCTCGATCCTGTACAGACACTGATCGGGATCATCGGTATCGCCATTCTTTTTGCCATCCGGAAATATCTGATGACGGACAGCGATGATATGACCCCGCATCAGAAGAACGCTTCAGAAGAATCCTCAAAAAAAGCTTTCTCTTCTGAGTGCAAATGAGCATAATTGCAGAAAAGCTCCAACTGTATCCCGATATTGATACAGTTGGAGCTTTTCTTATAAATTTTGCATTGGTATAAACCCTATCCGATACTATTATCCACGTCGGACCAGCTGCATGCCCACAACAGCTATCTCCAGATAATATACCCTGCATAGACTAGGTACATACACACCATGGAAATTCCCTCTTTCCGGCTGATCCTCTGCTTTGTGGCCGCATAGATCCACACGATCAGCGAGAACACGATAAGTATGACAATATCAATAATATTTTCCCGGATCAGTGCCACCGGATTGATGGCAGATGCAACTCCGAGAACCATCAGAATATTAAAAATATTGGAGCCTACCGCATTTCCCACAGCCATATCCACTTCGTTCTTTCTGGCTGCAACCACGGAAGTCACCAGCTCCGGAAGGGAAGTTCCGATAGAAACAATGGTCAGTCCCACCAGTGTCTGGCTCATTCCAAGATCAATGGCAATGCGGCTGGCAGCATCCACAGTAAGATCTCCGCCAAAGGCAATGGCAAGTGCGCCTCCCACAATAAAAAGGATGCTCTTCGGCCAGGAAAGGATGCCGATTTCTTCTTCCAGCTCTTCCATTCCTTCCATGTCCACATTTTTTCCTGCTGCCCTGGCCTTCATGGCACTTTGGATCATTACCACAATATAGCCTGCAAAAAATCCCAGCAGGATCATTCCATCCAGATGACCAAGTCTCATTCCGATCGTATCTCCTGCTGCCAGGATCCCAAGCCCCAGAAGAAGGAGCGCACAGATCATGGAAAACGGAATATCCCTCCGGATGGTTTCCTTCTGTACCAGGATCGGCGTCAGGATGGAACAGACTCCAACAACTACCATCAGATTAAAAATATTGGAACCTACCACATTGCTGACCGCAAGCTCATTGTTATTGACCAGTGACGCTGTAACGCTGACTGCGGTTTCCGGAAGAGATGTTCCCATTGCCACAATAGTAAGACCGATGATGATCGGCGGCACCTTCAGCCTTTTTGCAATACTGGAGCT
>NZ_JBDGAB010000092.1:0-8149 GCF_040910705.1 Blautia sp. RTP21359st1_E11_RTP21359_211015 | reverse complement strand
GTCTTATATTAAGTCCGGTAATGGCATTGATTCAGTGGATGAGATTGTAAAAACAGAAAGTGTGAAACAAAAGCTCGTCTATGCGACAGTTACTTATACCAATAAGTCAGATGAAGAAATTAACCATGTGCTTTATATTGGTACATTGCTGTTGATGGACCATGAAGATGGAGCATATCAAATTTACGATCCGACAGAACAGTCCGGAGATGACTACGATCGTGTTATATGGGATGGAGTTGCACGTACAGCTGAAATGACATACAACAGTATATCAGAGGATTATGGAGATGGAGGAAACTATATTTCTTCATTAAAACCTGGTGAGAGTATACAGGTGAATATGGCATGGATCGTAAATGAGAATGACTTGAATAATATGTATCTGAATCTTAACGGTGATGGAGCGGCATATGAGTTTTCAGATTCAATGTTAAAAACAGGACTGGTGGACATATATCAGTAATGAAAATCTTATTATAGAGAAGAGGCTGTCCGTAGTGGGCAGCTTCTTTTAGGTAGAAAAAGCATAGTTTGAATAAAGCTGTAAAAGTTCACGTTGAATTTTACAGCTTTTTGTGTATAATATAAGTAGCAGAAACAATATAAAATCAAGGAAGGAGCTGAAAGAATATGGCAAGTATTTTACCAGTATCTGATTTGAGAAATTATAACGAAGTCCTGAAGAACTGCCACAAAGGCGAGCCGGTATATCTTACTAAGAATGGTAGAGGACGTTTTGTGGTTATGGATTTTGAAGATTATGAACGTGATCGTGCGGAAAAGAAGCTTTTGATGAAGCTGCAGGAAGCCGAAGAAGCAGTGAAAGACGGCGAAGGATGGCTGGATTTGGATGAACTGAAGGCACTTGTGGGGGAATAAGATGTTAAAATTGCGGATTAACCCGATTGTTGCAAAGGATCTGAAGAATATTCGGGATTACATTGCTGAAGACAACGAGGAATATGCGGCAAAGACCATAAAGGAAATTTACGGGAAATTTGAGAATCTTCAGATGTTTCCGGGAATGGGATCAGATCTTTCCAAACGTGTTAGCTTTCGGACATATTATAAATATGCGATATGGGAAGATTATGTGATTATCTACAAGGTCAGCAACGAATACATAGAGATTTATCGTGTAGTTAACCGATATCAGGATATCACGAGAATCTTTAATTAAATAATTGAGAATGTCAACTAATGAAGAAATAGGAAAAGTGAAATGGAAAATTCATATATTGTATTGGGAAATGGTTTTTCTATTGATTTAGTTCAAAAAATGGAAAAAGCAGAGGAGATAGATCTGGCTAATTTATTTTCAAAGGGGGAACATGTTCTTTATCCAAAAACAAATACTAGAGGTTTTTTATCACGAAAATATACACCAGATTTATGGAATTTAGGTGCTAGAACATATATGTCATATGAAGCGGCAACACAATTAGTAACAGATGTTATTACTTGTGCAAATGTATATAATTTGTCAGTAGAAAAAAGACCAAATGAAGAAAGAGATAGTTCTAATATTTATATTCACGCATATAGCGAATTGTCTTCTTATTTAAGATATTTATTTATATATTATGATTCGTTAGTGTCTGAAAAGGATTTAAAAAATATAATTGATGAAATTGAATTAATTCATTACATAAAGAATCGTGTATTACGACAAAAGAAAGTATATATTATTACCTATAATTATGATGTGTTTTTGGAACGATTACTCAAGCTTGCGGATATTCCTTTTAGTATTTATGGATTTGATGATAGTAAAGCAGATGTGATTCTATTTAAACCACATGGTTCTATTAGTTTTTCTTTCAAAATCAAAATTCAAGAATATAGTCCATATAATATTAGAGATTTGATCGCTGAATCAATATCACAAAATTCTACAGATTTTGAAATAAAGTATGATTTACAAGAAGATTATCCAATAGTAAATGCAATAATTCCTCCGGCAGGAGATGTAGAAAGATTTGGATTTGGCTGGATAAAAGATATACGGAAGGGCATTGATGAAATAGTAAGTAAAAGTACTTCAAAAGATGAAATGATGATGTTCGGATTGTCTTACTGGCATGTGGATAGAAATGAACTTGATGAGATTTTACTTTCTTTGGACAATAAAATGGAAGTACGATTTGTTAATCCTAAGCCGCCTACGGCGTTGGAGGCTGTATTAACCAGTCTATTTAAGAATTATATACACTTTAGTAACAGCAAGTTAATTGTGGAGGATATTGCAGATGGCGAGTAACAGATATTATAGAAAATCTACATCTATTACTGTTTCTAATTTTTACGAACAGTATCAACTGGGAAAATATAGATTTGATCCACCATATCAGAGAGACATGAATGTTTGGGATATTGAACAAAAATCTTTTTTACTTGATACAATTTTTAAAAACTTTCCTATTCCTCCTATTTTTTTGGAACAAAAAATAGATTCAGATACAGGAATAACCAATTACGATGTCATTGATGGAAAGCAAAGGTTATCTACGATTATAGGTTTTATAAATAATGAGATACCATTACCGAAGGAATTTGGAAATGATATATATGGAAATAATATAATAAATGGTCTTTCATTTAATGAAATAAAGAAAATAGCAAAAGAAGATGATGAGATAAAGACTTTAGTTTCGGATTTTTGGGCTTATTCAATATCGGTAGAATATATAGAAAATCCGGACTATAAAATTGTAGATAGCATATTTGATCGGTTAAACAGAGAAGGAAGTAGATTAAATGCGCAGGAATTAAGAAAAGCACAGTATTATGATACGTTGCTATATAATGATATTATTAGCTATAGAAATGATGAATACATGACAAAGTTAACGTATAAGCTAAATAAAAATAGAATGGAAGATGTAGGATTCATAACTGAGCTATATATAATGACTGCGGAAAATACGATTTTTGACGGTAATGAGAATGAAATAGATAAAGTATTTGCAGATATTGTGGATAAGTATGACGAAGAATGTTCCATATCTGTAAGGATGAAATTCGAAAAAAATATAAATTTACTAAAAGAATGGAATATAGACTATTCTGCATATAATATTGAGGGGGTTAGCCATTTATATGCATTATGGTACTTGGCATTGTATATAAGTAATAATCAAATTAACGCAGATGACATATGTGACAAGATGAATATTTTTTATAGAAATTTACGAAGTTATAAAACGATACCGCAAACAGTAATCTATCAACAATCAATGCAATCTGCAAGTCGATCAAAGTCGGCACGTAAAAAAAGAGTTAATGCTATATTAACGTACTTGGAATATGAAAAAATATAAAGGAATTGATTGATAACCGTTAGTTGATAACAAATTGATAACACCGTTCAGTACAGCCTATGGACTTAGGACAGTTGAACACATATAAAACCAAATAGAACCATAATGCCAATACTAAAAAGTATAGTAACAAAATTTTATTTGCGAGTTTGAGTAAAGGCAAAAAGGCTGAAAAATAGAAAAGTTTATAATAAAGGCTGTAGGAATGAGTGATTCCTGCAGCCTTTATTTAGTGTCAGATGGAAGTCTGTGAGTTGAAATGCATGTTTATATGGATATATTAACAAAGGGAAAAAATAAGCGTATAGTAAAGCTGTAATGAAAAAGAGCTACCTAGTACTGGTAATACTAAGTAGCTCATCATAGGAAATGCAATCCAAATAATTTGAATAGCATCCAGCACATCTATTCTAAATTATTTCTCGATTTTTGTAAACCCTTTCTATGATATTTTCATTACAACAATGAATCTGCGGATTCAATAAAAATATCATAAGGAGGCTTTTATCATGAAAGCAATTAAAATCAAAATGAAGCGTAACTGTGGTAATTCTGGAAATGTACAGGACATTGATTCTATCTATATAGATCAGACAAGTACATACTGGAAGAAATCAGAAGTTTACGACTATCTGCAAAAATTTCCTAAAACCATTACCGTAAATATTTCACCATATCCATATCTTATTCCAGCAGTAAGTTCACAGGGTGAGAAATATGTTCGTTCTGTGGCGAATAGTACATCGAAAGATAATCTGATGATGTTACCACGGGAATAATGATTAACGGTTTGGCAGCAAGGCAGATATATAAATCGAACATTTTTTCGGTATATGTCTTGCGTTAAGGCTATAATCCTGATAAAATATAGTAAAAATATATAAAAAATAGAAATTTAATACTGTAAAAATAGGCATATAACACAAGGGGTACTGAATGAAAGATAAAGAAATAAGTATTCCGGAAACGGAAGAGTGTACACTGGCCCATGTAGACTATGAAACACAAAGAATCCAGTCTATGCAGGAACACGCAGGAAATGTTGTTCTTTTTTTAAGTAATGTCTGTGAACTTTCAGAATTGAAAAACCTTGTAGAATTAGCTGGAATTCTTCATGATGCAGGAAAGCTTGGCACAAAAAATCAGGATGATTTTAAGAATATTCGGAAGTTGGGTGATAAGGTACATAAACATGGACTGGATCATTCTACTGCCGGTGGAAGACTTGCGCTTGAATTAATAAAGGAATGGCCTGTCTCGGAATTTATCAGTACATTGATTTATTTTCATCATGGAATGGAAGATTGTATTAATCTAGAAAATGGCCAGAGTTTACAGGAACGACGTTTGAAAAAAGAAATTGAGTATGCATACATTAAAGAAAAATTTTTCCGGATTTATGATATAAAAACGTTGAAGAAATCCGGAGAGGACGCAATTCAGTCATATCAAAAAATCTTTAATAATATAAATGAATTTGTTAAAAAACAAGATTCTTCTGGAAAAAAATATGGAAGCAGATATTTTTATCTGGGAATGTATCTGAGAATTGCGTTGTCTTTGCTGATTGATGGTGACTGGACAGATACAGCATGTTTTTTTCAGAATATCCCTTTATCGAAAAGAATTTCGCAGGAAGAGACTCAGGAAATATGGCAGAAGTGTATATATAATTTTGAACAGTATTTGAAAAATGAAATTCAGAATAATCCGGACAATGGAAATCGGCTGAACAGTTTTCGACAGGAGATATCTGACTCCTGTCGGAAGGCGGCAGAAACGAATCAGAAACTATATCGTCTAACAGTGCCAACTGGTGCTGGAAAAACGCTCAGTAGTCTTCGATTCGCACTCTATCATGCGAGGAAAGAACAAAAAAATCGTATTATTTATATAGCCCCCTTCACATCTATTTTGGAACAGAACGCAGAGGAAATTCGAAAAGCAACGGGATTGCCCTCTGTTGTATTGGAACATCACTGTAATGTGATCTGTGAAGAAGGAGAAGAGGAAAAATATCGAAATCTTACAGAGACCTGGGACTCACCAATTATTGTAACGACAGCAGTGCAGATTTTAAATACGTTATTTTCTGATCAGAAGAGTTGTATTCGTAGAATGCATAATCTATGCAACAGCGTTATTATATTTGATGAAGTGCAGGCAATTCCGGTTAAATGCACAGAACTTTTTAATCTGGCTGTGAATTTTCTTTCTCAATTTTGCGGAACAACAGTGGTATTATGTTCTGCTACACAGCCGACACTGGCTTCTCTTGAAGAAAATAATATCTGCAGGTGTGTGGAGATGTCAGGAGAATCTGAAAAATACGCAAAAGCTTTTAAACGAGTTGAGATTATCGATGAAACAGAAAGATACGCCGGAGGGATGGAAACAGAAGATTTAAGAGATTTTGCATTAGAAAAAACAGAGGAATATAGAAGTACTTTAGTAATTGTAAATACTACAAAATGTGCATTTGAAGTATTTCAAAAACTGGAAGACAGCTGTACGGAAGAATATGAGATTCTTCATCTGAGCAATAATATGTGCCCACAACATAAACTGGATACTTTGAAAGAAATAAGAAATGCATTAAAAGAAAGATCAAAGAAGATTATTTGTGTTAGTACACAGGTTGTGGAAGCGGGAGTGAATTTTTCTTTCGGATGCGTAATCCGGTCAAAAGCTGGCCTTGACAATGTTATTCAGGCAGCAGGAAGATGCAACCGACATAAAGAACTGGGAAGAATGGGGGCGGTTTATATTGTGCAGATGTCCCGGGAAGCGGAAAAACTGGAACATTTGAGAGAAATAAGAAACGCACAGGCGGCTTTGCAAAAGGTGCTTGATGATTTTAAGCATGATAAGAAAAAGTTTAATTATGCATTGGACTCAGAAATAGCTATAAAATTTTATTATTCAGTGTATCATACACAGTTAAGAAAGTCAGAAACGAAATTTCCGGCTGAAATATATAATGTGCCTGTAACTTTAGTGGATCTGTTGGGAAAAAATCAAACAGGTCAGAATCAATACAGACGAAAACATGAAGAAAAAATGCATATAAAACTTCCGCAGGCTTTCCAGACAGCAGGACATGAGTTTGAAGTGATTTCTGATACTTATAAAGTAAGTGTTGTTGTTCCATATGAAACTGAGTCGCATCAGTTGTTGGAAGAACTATTACAAGTGCGAACAGAAACAGAAAAGAAAAAGATATTGAGAAAATTACAGAGATATACGGTCGGAATTTCGGAAATCAGAAAAGATAAACTGGGAAATGCCATATATGAAACCAGTGAAGGGATTCTGGTGTTGAGTGATGGATATTATGATAAAAAAGTGGGTGTTGTGGATGAGCCAAAGATGGATTTTTGCAATATGTAAAGGTGGTGAGAAGCATGAAAAAATATAGAAATACAATAGAATTTGAAGTATATGGTCCATATGCACTTTTTTCTGATCCCGTTATGCGTGTCGGTGGAGAAAAGACAAGTTATCATATTCCGACATATGAGGCCTTACGTGGAATTGTGGAAAGCATTTACTGGAAGCCCACGATCATGTGGATCGTAGATGCAGTAAGAGTAATGAATCCGATTCAGACAGAAACAAAAGGTATCCGCCCGATTGCATATAATGGTGGCAATGAGCTTGCATACTATACGTATCTGAAAGATGTTCGTTATCAGGTGCGTGCGCATTTTGAAATGAATTGTAATCATCCGGAACTGGAAGAAGACAGAAATGAATATAAACATCATAATATTGCCAAACGGATGGTGAAGCGAGGCGGACACAGAGATATTTTCCTTGGAACAAGAGAGTGTCAGGCTTTTGAAGAACCTTGTACATTTGGCGAGGGAGAAAGCTTTTATGATACGATGACCGGAGAAGTAGATTACGGTTTTATGTATCATGGCATAACATATGCGGATGAAGCTGTTTTGGAAGAAGATAAGGGTAAAATGACAGTGCGTTTCTGGAAACCGGTTATGAAGAAAGGGGGAATTATAGAATTTATAAGACCGGAAGAATGTACACAGAAAAGACATATCAGAGAAATGGAACGTAAAATTTTCGGAAAAGATAATTTCACAGGTTTAAAGGAATTTACCAGTGAGGAGGTGGGAGAGTGAGCTGGGTAAACGAACTCATTGATCTGTATGAGATAAACAGTGACAAAATAGGTGTCATTGAGTATCGGGGAGAAATGCCATACGTTCTTTTGCCACCGTTTCATACTACTGTGACTGCACAGATAACAGTAACTATTGATCAGGATGGTAATTTTATGAATGCAGAACCGGTAGATCTTAATGATAAATTGACAATCATACCGGTTACAGAAAAATCGGGAAGCCGTACAGCAGGAAAGGAACCACATCCTTTGTGTGATAATCTGAGATATCTTGCAGGAGATTATACCAAATATTATAAGGATGATGGAATCTGTCATGAACTGTATATTTCTCAGCTGAAAGAATGGGTAGAATCGGAATACTGCCATGAGAAGGTTCGGGCAATTTATTTATATCTGAAAAAAAATACTCTGATCTCTGATCTGGTTGATAAAAAGATTATAAAATTGGATGAACAGAATCAGATTGATGACAAAGAAAATATTCAGGGAATTGTGCAGACGAAAGCATTTGTACGTTTTATTATTCGTTCGTCAAATTCAGATCTTTTTGAATTAAAAACAGATGAATGCTGGAAAGACAGAACACTTCAGGATTGTTATATAAATTATGTGCGGTCCCGGGAAAAAGAGAAAGGCTTGTGCTATCTTACCGGAAATATGGAGGCTATTTCTTATCTTC
>NZ_JBDGAB010000091.1:0-8312 GCF_040910705.1 Blautia sp. RTP21359st1_E11_RTP21359_211015 | reverse complement strand
GAGCAGGAGAAGGTAAAAAAATCAAATGATAAAAAAAGATAATACTTCAAAACAGATCAGGATCTACTGTCTGGTCGTAGGGATCATTTCCTTCTTTATAGTATCCGTCTGCGGACAGCTGCTCAACAGGAATACTGTAAATGAAGAGAAAATGCGAGCTGCTTTTACAGCGGAAACAACCGTGAACCGGATAAGATCACAGCTTAACCGATATCTTGATGTCTCAGAATTCTTTCAGAATATCATTGGATCCGGACATCAGATGGACAGTAAAGAATTTCAGGCTCTGTCGCAGATGATCTCCGACGATTCTCAAATTATAAAAGTTATTGAACTGGCACCGGACGGAGTAGTTAAGGATATTTATCCTCTGAAAGGAAATGAGGCAGCTTTTGGAATTGATATGCTAAATAGTCCGGCCCGTAAACATGAAGCGAATCTGGCAATGAAAAGCGGCCAGTATACCATAGCCGGTCCTTATGAGCTGAATCAGGGAGGCCTTGGCTCACTGTTGTTTGAACCGATTTATATTACAGATAAATCCGGGGAAAAATCCTTCTGGGGATTCTCAATCCTGGTACTTGACTGGAACCGATTTCTGGAAGAACTGGAACTGGATAAGCTTACCGATGCTTCCTACTGTTATCAGATGTGGAAAAAAGACGGAAATTCCGGAAAGAAAACGATCATTGCCCAGGGTGGAGATGCGATTCACAAAGGAGCTGTACAGATCAGCTGTAAGGTTCCAAATGACACTTGGTATTTTGAGATTATTCCACATACCGGATGGGTTACCGTGAAACAGCAGGCACTGGTTTTTCTGGTTGCTGTAAGCATAGCGGTTCTGGCCACTGCGATCTGTTATCTGATGCTTCACAGAAAACAGAGAGAAAAACTGTATACAGAAGAAATCCGGAAGTCCGCGGAAAAAGCCAGAAAAGCAAATGAGGCAAAGACGAGATTTCTCTTTAACATGAGCCATGATATCCGGACGCCAATGAATGCCATCGTAGGATTTTCCGGACTTCTTGAGAAGAGTCTCCATGATGAAAAGAAATCTCTTGGCTACATAAAAAAGATCAGGGTTTCCAGCGATATTTTGCTGACGATCATCAATCAGGTTCTGGAAATGGCCCGTATCGAAAGTGGAAAGATCACTCTGAATCCGGAAAGTGTAAATATCCGTGAAATGGTGGAAGCCATGAACACCGTTTTTGAATCATCCCTTACAAAAAAATCTCTGGAATATCAGTGCAGCCTGAATGTGGTCCACGATCAGATCCTGTGTGATAAAACAAAGATGGAGGAAATTATTCTGAATGTTGTCAGCAATTCCATCAAGTATACCAATCCTCATGGAAAGATCACAGTATCCATTGATGAGCTGGATTCTGAGGATGAGAAAAACGCAAACTATAAAGTTGTTGTAGAAGATAACGGGATTGGAATGAGCCAGGATTATCTTCCACATATCTTTGAGGAATTTTCCAGGGAACATACTTCTACGGAAACCAGAGTTGCAGGCACAGGACTTGGACTTCCAATCGTAAAATCTCTGGTTGACCGGATGGGTGGAACCATCGAAGTAGAAAGTGAAGAGGGAAAAGGCACCCGCTTTATTATGAAATTTTCTTTTCCTGTCAGTTTAGAAAACCAGGTTCGGGAAAAAGAGAAACAGAATATTCCGGATATTACAGAGAAGCTTGAAGGAAAACGGATTCTTCTTGCGGAAGATAATGAACTGAACGCGGAAATTGCGGAGACAGTTCTTGAAGAAACCGGAATAAAAGTGAAACATGTGGAAGATGGCATCCAGTGTATTGAGGAACTGAAAAAGATGCCGGAGAAATATTATGATGTGATCCTGATGGATGTCCAGATGCCAAATATGGATGGTTACACGGCAACACAGAGGATCCGGGATTTGGACGATTCGAGAGCTGAGATTCCGATCATTGCCATGACAGCCAATGCTTATGATGAGGACAGACGGAAGGCACAGGAAGCGGGAATGGATGGTTTTCTGGCGAAGCCACTGGACGTGGATGAGATGATGCGTCTGCTGGCCCAAATTATAAAAACAGAATAAATGAAACAGCACAAAACGCAGGATTTTTCTGGAGAAAAATTCCTGCGTTTTTTTGGCGGAAATGTATTGACAAATCCCTGTACTATGATATAATTCAATCAAATCACAGAAAACATATATAGTTACTAGGAAATAAGGGAATAGAGATAAGGAATTAAGGAGGATATCACCATGGGTAAAATTTACGGAAGCGCACTGGAACTGATCGGAAACACACCGCTTGTAGAGGTTAAGAACGTAGAGAAGTCTGAGGGACTTGAGGCTACAGTACTTGCCAAGCTCGAGTATTTTAACCCGGCAGGAAGCGTTAAGGACAGAATCGGTAAGGCAATGATCGAGGATGCAGAGCAGAAAGGCGTTCTGAAACCAGGCGCAACCATCATCGAGCCAACATCCGGTAACACAGGAATCGGACTTGCAGCTATCGCAGCTGCCAAGGGATATAAGACAATCCTCACCATGCCGGAAACCATGAGTGTTGAGAGAAGAAACATCCTGAAAGCATATGGTGCAGAGGTAGTTCTCACAGACGGAGCCAAGGGAATGAAAGGTGCCATTGCCAAGGCAGAGGAGCTTGCCAAGGAGATCCCGGGAAGCTTTATCCCAGGACAGTTTGAGAACCCGGCCAACCCGAAGGCACATGCAGCGACTACAGGTCCGGAGATCTGGAACGATACAGACGGAAAGGTAGACATCTTCGTAGCTGGTGTTGGTACAGGCGGAACGATCACAGGTACAGGTGAGTATCTGAAGAGCCAGAACCCGAATGTGAAGGTTGTAGCTGTTGAGCCTGCAACTTCTCCTGTACTTTCCGAGGGAAAAGCAGGCCCGCATAAGATCCAGGGTATCGGCGCAGGTTTTGTTCCGGATACACTTGACACCAAGGTTTATGATGAGATCATCGCAGTAGAAAATGAGGATGCATTTGAGACATCCAAACTCCTCACCAAGAAAGAGGGAATCCTTACAGGAATTTCTTCCGGTGCAGCTCTCTATGCTGCGATCCAGCTTGCAAAACGCCCGGAGAACAAGGGAAAAGTGATCGTAGCACTTCTTCCGGACAGTGGAGACCGTTACTACTCCACACCACTGTTTACAAAATAATCGATCCGAAGACCGCTTCTTTTGCCCCGAAGCGTGATCCTGCGGGATTATTTACGGCGCTCCTGAATGCCTGTCCAAGCAGGCTGCCGGAGCGCCGGTTTTATTCTTATTTTTACCGAATCAAGTAAGTCCCCTGCGGGGTTGCGAAAAACAATAAGCATTGGATGGGGACTTGCTTGTATCAGGAGGAGTGCAGGCTCCTTCTGATAAACTGCGAAGCAGTTATTCGGTTATGAGCAAGTAGCAAAGCGGATTGCGAATATCCGCTTGACTTGTATCAGATAGTTTTTTAGGGTATAATAGAGAAAACAAACAAAACCTATTAACAATATAAAGAATAAAGTCTGCAAAGCAGATTCTGCTTCCTATGAAAGAAGATACAGGAAGCTGCCTGTGCATCACAGAGAAGGGTGCCGGTCATGGAATACAGAGGAATATTTCCGGCCGAACAGCTGCACAATAACAGAAAGAGCGAAAGGCTATAAATCAGAAGAATACTGAAATATTGGAGGTAAATATTACATGAGGATTTCTACAAGAGGAAGATATGCGCTGAGACTGATGTTGGATCTTGCTACAAATTATACAGGAAAACCGATCCGCCTGAAGGATGTGGCGAAGCGCCAGGAGATCTCAGATAAATATCTGGAGCAGATCATATCCATCCTGAACAAAGCAGGCTTTGTCCGCAGTGTCCGTGGCCCTCAGGGCGGCTATGCACTGCAGCAGACCCCGGATAAATACACGGTCGGAATGATCCTTCGTCTCACAGAAGGAAGCCTTTCCCCTGTGGAATGTCTGGACGACAACGGAGCCTTCTGTGAACGTGAGGAGAACTGTGTCACCCAGATCCTCTGGAAAAAGCTGGACGATGCTATCAAAGGTGTGGTGGATCATATAACATTGGAAGACCTGATGAACTGGCAATCCGTGAAGGCGGACGAGTACATCATATAAAAAAAACTGCGCAAGCAGCTTTTTTTTATATCACATTTTTTTACTAACATTTTACAAAACCGCGATTTTATATTTTACCTTCCATTTCTATAATAACACCTGTATTTAAGCAGTAAGCAAGTAAAAATGATCATAGAAATGAGGAGAAAAAAATCATGAAAAAAAGAATCGCAGGTATTTTAACAGCAGCACTTATAGGAACTACAGTAATGGGAACCGTTGTAATGGCAGCACCATCCGGAGCGATCGACGTAATTTCCCGTGAGGACGGATCCGGAACACGTGGAGCATTCGTAGAGCTGTTTGGGATCGAAGAAGAAAAAGACGGCGAGAAAGTAGATATGACAACACAGGAAGCAAGCATCACAAACAACACAGATGTAATGCTTACCACAGTAGCAGGCGATGAGAACTCTATCGGATACGTATCTCTGGGTTCCCTCAACGATACAGTAAAAGCAGTAAAGATCGACGGAGCAGAGGCAACAGCAGAGAACGTTGCAGATGATACATACAAGGTAGCACGTCCGTTCAACATCGTAACAGGCGACAAGCTCAGCGATGCAGCACAGGATTTCATCAACTACATCATGAGCTCTGACGGACAGGACATCATCGAAAAAGAAGGCTACATCAAAGTAGATGAAAAAGCAGAGGCATACAAAGCCGGAGATGCAAAAGGCAAAGTCGTAGTTATGGGATCTTCTTCCGTAGGACCTGTAATGGAGAAGCTTGCAGAGGCATATCAGAAAACAAACAAAAACATCACAGTAGAGGTTCAGGTCAGCGACTCCACAACAGGAATCAATAGCGCAACAGAGGGTGTATGTGATATCGGAATGGCATCCCGTGAGCTGAAGGACGAGGAAACAGAGAAAGGTGTTAAAGCTACAGAGATCGCAAAAGATGGTATCGCAGTCATCGTAAACAACGACAATGACCTTGAGGAGCTTTCAAGTGACCAGGTAAAATCCATCTTCACAGGTGATATCACAGACTGGGAAGACGTGACCAAATAAATTCCCGGATAAAAAACGATTGAAGTATCTTACAAAGAGCGGCGATCATGACAAGGTCAGGAAAGCCGCTCCGTTATATATCAGCACAGTGGATATCCACTGGAACAGAGAGAAAGGTGTCTTATGAATCATTTAGGAGAAAAGGCCATGAAGGTCGTTTTTCTCATTGCGGCCTGTGCATCGGTTCTTGCAGTATTTCTTATTTGTGTGTTCCTTTTTGCAAACGGCCTTCCTGCAATGGGAAAGATCGGTCCCTTAAAATTCCTCTTCGGAACAGAATGGAGACCAACAAACGATAAATTCGGAATCCTGCCAATGATCGTGGCAAGTATTTATGTAACTGCAGGAGCAATCCTTATCGGAGTGCCGATCGCACTTTTTACATCCGTATTTATGGCAAGATATTGTCCGAAAAAAATCTATAAACCACTGAAATCCGGTATTGAGCTTATGGCAGGCGTTCCATCCATCGTATATGGCTATTTTGGTCTGGTTCTCCTAGTACCGCTGATCCGCCAGCTGTTCGGAGGAACCGGAAGCAGTATGCTGGCAGCATGTATCCTTCTGGGAATCATGATCCTTCCGACGATCATCGGAGTTACGGAATCGGCAGTACGAAGCGTTCCGGAAAGCTATTATGAAGGCTCACTTGCACTTGGCGCAACAAAAGAAAGAAGCATTTTCTTTGTTATGCTTCCGGCAGCAAAGTCAGGAATCCTGGCAGGCGTTGTCCTTGGGATTGGACGTGCTATCGGTGAGACCATGGCCGTGATCATGGTAGCCGGAAACCAGCCACGTATGCCGAAGGGACTTCTTCAGGGTGTCCGTACCATGACTGCAAACATCGTAACAGAGATGGGATATGCATCAGGACTTCACAGAGAAGCACTGATCGCAACAGGAGTTGTGCTCTTTGTATTTATCCTCATCATTAACTTAAGTCTTTCACTGCTGAACAGGAGGGCGGAACATGCAAACTAATGTATCAGTAGCCGCGGATCCTGCGGTAGAAACAACCATGAAAAAAAGGAATACACTTACCATAGGAGATCAGCTGAAGTCTTATGCAAGACATCCTGGCGCAGGAGTCCTGGCATTCCTCACATTGCTGGGAGCAGTGATCACTTTTGCACTGCTGTTCTTCCTGATCGGCTATGTGCTTGTAAAAGGTATTCCTTATCTGAATGCAAGTCTGTTCAGCCTTACCTATACCTCAGAGAATGTTTCCCTTCTCCCGTCACTGATCAATACCCTGATCATGACACTGGTATCTCTGGCGATTGCCGCTCCGGTAGGAATTTTTGCAGCGATCTTCCTTGTGGAATATGCAAAAAAAGGCAGCCGCTTTGTAAAGCTGATCCGTATTACCGCAGAGACACTTTCCGGCATTCCATCCATCGTATATGGTCTGTTCGGTATGCTGTTCTTTGTAACTGCGCTGCACTGGGGCATGTCTCTTCTTTCCGGTGCCCTGACCATGGTGATCATGGTACTTCCCCTGATCATGCGTACCGCTGAGGAAGCGCTGAAATCCGTTCCGGATTCTTACCGTGAGGCAAGCTTCGGACTTGGAGCAGGCAAGCTCCGTACTATTTTTACTATCGTACTTCCCTCCGCAGTTCCCGGAATCCTGGCAGGTGTGATCCTGGCCATCGGACGTGTGGTAGGTGAGACAGCGGCACTTCTTTATACCTCCGGTACTGTTGCGGCAGTTCCAAACAGCCTGATGGGTTCCGGACGTACCCTGGCACTTCACATGTATGTGCTTTCCAGTGAGGGACTTCATGTAAACCAGGCATCTGCAACAGCAGTAGTCATTCTGGCATTTGTACTTGTTATCAACGGACTGTCCGGTCTGGTAGCCAGAAAAATTGCGAAAGGATAATGATCGATCATGAGTGAAAATACAAAAATTTCAATTGATAATATGAATCTCCATTACGGAAGCTTTCATGCCCTGAAGGGAATCAATATGGAGATCCCGGAAAAAGAGATCACAGCATTTATCGGACCAAGCGGCTGTGGTAAATCCACACTTCTGAAATCCTTAAACCGTATGAACGACCTTGTGGAGGGCTGTACCATCACAGGAAAGGTAGAGCTTGACGGGGAAGATATTTACGGAGATATGGACGTGAATCTTCTGCGTAAACGTGTGGGAATGGTATTCCAGAAGCCCAATCCGTTCCCAATGAGCATCTATGATAACATTGCATACGGCCCGAGGACTCACGGTATCCGTTCCAAGGCAAAGCTGGACGAGATCGTGGAAAAATCTCTCCGTGATGCGGCCATCTGGGATGAGGTCAAGGACCGTCTGAAAAAAAGTGCTCTTGGAATGTCAGGGGGACAGCAGCAGCGTCTCTGCATTGCCCGCGCCCTGGCAGTACAGCCGGAGGTGCTTCTTATGGATGAGCCCACATCTGCCCTGGACCCGATCTCCACTTCCAAGATCGAGGATCTGGCAGTAGAGCTTAAAAAGGATTACACCATTGTCATGGTCACACATAACATGCAGCAGGCAACCCGTATCTCCGACAAGACAGCGTTTTTCCTTCTTGGTGAGGTTGTGGAATTTGCGGATACAGACAAGCTGTTCTCCATGCCGGCGGATAAGCGTACAGAGGATTATATTACAGGAAGGTTTGGTTGATATTATGTCAGAACGTTTTGTAAGACAGCTGGAAGAGCTTCACGTGGAACTGATCACCATGGGAAGTCTCTGCGAAAAAGCAATTTCACTTTCTGCCAAAGCTATTCAGGGTGAAGGCGGGATGACTCTCATTGGCAAGATCTTTGAGACGGAAAAAGAGATCGATGCACAGGAAAAAGAGATTGAAAATCTCTGCATGAAGCTTCTTCTTCATGAGCATCCGGTAGCCGGAGATCTGCGATCCATTTCCGCAGCGCTGAAGATGATCTCCGATATGGAACGCATCGGTGATCAGGCAGCAGATATTGCGGATCTGTCCAAGCATATCGAAGACAAAGCAGTTACCGGAGATATCATTAATATCCGGAAGATGGCAGAGGATACTGTCCGGATGGTTACAGAAAGCATCGATGCCTTTGTAAAGGGTGATCTTGAGCTTTGCAGAAAGGTTATTGACGATGATGATAAGGTGGACGATGCCTTCAATGAT
>NZ_JBDGAB010000090.1:0-8554 GCF_040910705.1 Blautia sp. RTP21359st1_E11_RTP21359_211015 | reverse complement strand
GAGCTTGGTGCCGAAAACAGAAAAGGTACCGAAGAAACGATCCATACATCTCTTCTTCTCTGTGCCATCGCAGGACTTCTGGTCTGTGTCGTCTGTCTTCTGTTTTCCGGACAGATGCTGTCCATGATGAATACGAAACCGGAGCTGATGGACCAGGCTGTTTTATATATGAAGATTTATGCTCTGGGTATGCCGGCCATGGCTGTATACAATTTCGGTAACGGCGTATTAAGTGCCCGCGGCGATACGAAGCGACCGCTGATCTATCTTTCCATTGCCGGAGTGATCAACGTTCTTCTGAACCTGTTTTTCGTTATCGTCTGTCATATGGCCGCCGCAGGTGTGGCAACTGCCAGCGCGATCGCCCTGTATATATCCGCTGCTCTGGTAATGATCCACCTCCTCCGGAGAAAAGACGAATGCAGGGTATCCCTGCGTAAGCTCCATCTTCACCCAAAGGCCTGTAAAGCAGTACTGCTTCTTGGTATTCCCACAGGTCTGCAGAACGGAATTTTTGCCATTGCAAATCTGTTCGTACAGGCCGGCGTCAACTCCTTCGATGCAGTCACGGTTTCCGGAAATGCTGCCGCTGCAAATGCAGACTCTCTGATCTACAACGTCATGTTCGCCTTCTATACTGCATGCGCAAGCTTCATCGGCCAGAACTGGGGTGCCGGAAATAAAAAACGTATGCTGAAGACTTATGGGATCAGCCTTACATATGCCTTCATCGCAGGCGCGATCCTTGGTGGACTGCTTCTTGTTTTCGGTCCGCAGTTTTTGTCACTGTTTGCCACAGAACCGGCAGTCATCGATGCCGGCATGGAGAGGATCCAGATCATGGGCTTCAGCTATGCCTTCAGCTGTTTTATGGATTGCAGTATCGCCGCTTCCCGTGGCATCGGAAAAAGTATCCCACCGACCATCATCATCATTCTGGGATCCTGTGTATTCCGTGTCATCTGGTTCTATACGGTGTTTGCACACTTCCAGACCATTTCCTCACTTTATCTCCTGTATATTTTCTCATGGGGAATTACAGGCTTTGCGGAGGTTCTGTTCTTTGCTGTAAGCTTCCGGAAAATTCGGACCTGATACTTCAAATATATAGCGCCAGACGAAGCATTGATCTGGCGCTTTTTATATCTTTCTCGCGTTTTATGTACATTTGTCTTTACAAGGCGGACATAATTGTATATAATTATTCTGTTGTGCTTTTACGCGATGCAGTAATACCGGCTTAGAACGATCCGCCCTTTACACTGGATCGTTGCTTTGCGGCTCAGCATTTTTTAGCACACTCACACAATAGGAAAGAGGAAACTAGTTATGAAAAAACTGATTCAAAAATGGAACAGCATCAACCTGATCAAGCGTATCATCTGTGGTCTGATCGTTGGTATCATTCTCGGACTTGCGATCCCTCAGGCATCTGTGATCTCCATTCTCGGTGATCTGTTCGTCGGTGCTCTTCGTGGAATTGCTCCGCTTCTGGTGTTCTTCCTGGTAATGAGCTCTCTGTGCCACATGGGAAAAGGCCAGAAAACAAACATGAAATTCGTTGTTGTACTTTATCTTCTGGGAAATATACTCTCAGCACTGGCAGCTGTGATCTCCAGCCGCCTGTTCCCGATCATGCTGACTTTTTCCGAAAATACAAATACTTCCGACGTCACTCCGCCAAGCGGTGTTGCAGAGGTCCTCAAAAACCTTCTGATGAACATTGTTTCCAACCCGGTTGACGCACTTGTCAACGCCAACTATATCGGTATCCTTGCATGGGCCATCATCTTCGGTATCGCACTGAAGGCCGCAAGTGAAACTACCAAGACTGTCATCGAAAACATTTCCGATGCAACCTCCACAGCCGTAAGATGGATCATCAGCCTTGCTCCATTTGGTATCATGGGCCTGATCTTCACAACCATCTCCGAGCAGGGGCTTGGCGTACTGTTAAGCTATGGCCGTCTGATCTGTATACTGGTGGGAACCATGCTCTTTGTTGCACTGGTGATCAATCCGATCATTACTTTCATCTGCACACGCCAGAATCCGTATCCGCTGGTTCTGCGCTGCTTGAAGGACAGTGGTATCACAGCCTTCTTTACAAGAAGCTCTGCCGCCAACATTCCGGTAAACATGGAGCTGTGCAAGAATCTCGGACTTGATGAGGATACCTACTCCATCTCCATCCCTCTTGGTGCGACCATCAACATGGGTGGTGCAGCGATCACCATTTCCATCATGGCTCTGGCAGCTGCACATACACTCGGTATCAGCGTAGACTTCCCGACCGCTCTGATCCTCTGCATCCTGGCTGCTGCAAGTGCGGCTGGTGCTTCCGGAGTTGCCGGCGGTTCTCTTCTTCTGATCCCGATGGCCTGCAGCCTTTTCGGAATCCCCAATGATGTTGCCATGCAGGTAGTTGGTGTCGGTTTCATCGTAGGCGTGATCCAGGATTCCTGTGAGACAGCACTGAACTCTTCCACAGACGTACTTTACACAGCATGCGCCTGCAGGATCAGAAAGAATAAATGATCACACTTATAAACCGTCAGGCGGATATTCGTAATTGAAACAGGGAACTCCCTTGATTCGGTTAAAAAGAGCAGATCTTCCGTATTTGGAAAATCTGCTCCTTTTTTGGCTTAACAATATCTGCCCCATATAAAATTATCCGTAATCGGTAAATAAAACATCCTCTACATTCGAAAAAGCTTCCAGTTCTCTCCCATCTGCACAGCCAGATATACGATCTCAAAGATCACAGCTACAGATCCAAGCTTAAAAAGCAGGGAATCCACAAAGCCTCCTGCCTTACAGAAATCCAGCGCAATGCCGCCCGGCAGCGGATACAGGATCCGTACCCGTTTCCGGTTAAAGCAGTCCAGCACCAGATGTGATGCGAATCCAACCACAAAATAAAGGACCAGCTTCGCGGACACCATGGATATGGCTGCACTTAAAATGGCCATAGCCATGATCGAATGCATAAATGACCGGTGCGGCTGATTTTTTCCAAAGGCGCAGACTGCAATAAAAATAATAACTCCCATGGCAACCGGCGCCATAGACTGGTTATTGCGGATCTTTTCCCAGATGGAAAAATTATAAAAATAATTCAATGCGATCTCTGCTGCCACAAGCAGTACCGCGATCAGTGTGATCCGGTCCGCATCCTTATGGGATTTGGAGGTTCCTACATCAATGTCGCTGATCAATGCTCCAAGCATTCCTGTTCCTGCCGCAAGTACCAGACCGGAAACCGTAGAGGGCTGTGTAACTGCCAGCACTGTTCCGAGTCCGACTGCCGCGTGTGTTTTTCCTGTCATAATTCTCCCCTTATTGTAAAAAATCTTCCGTTATTCAGGATTATCCACTGCTACAGATCAGACACTCTCTTCTGATCTTCTGCATATATAAATGTATCACTTTATCATTTACCGCAGATCTGAAAATACAATAAGGCAGCTGTCAGCCTTACCTTTTACTGACAGCTGCCTCCACGAAACAGCATTATATCACATAAAAAATCACGATTCTATCTAAAATCTTTCTACTTTCTTTCACGTCCCGTTTAAATGGAATATGTCTCTTGGATCTCTCTTTTAATCAGACCAGTTCATACGTCCGTAGCGAAGTGCAATATCATGGATTTCTTTCTGAAGCTTCACAGTCAGCTCCCTTTTGCGGATCCTCCACTTCCAGTTCTTTCCTACTGTGGAAGGCTGGTTCATTCTGCAGCTGTTATCCAGGCCCATATAATCCTGCATAGGGATCACACAGAGCTTTGCACTGCTTCTCATAACCAGGCTGATAAAGCATTTATGCAGCTCTTTATCCGGTGTATAGTTATCACAGAGATAATCCCTGGCAAGCTTACGCTCTTTTGCCATAATGCTCTTCCACCATCCGGCGATGGTCTCATTATCATGGGTTCCTGTGTATGCCACACTGTTCTCCGGATAGTTGTGTGGAAGATAATCGTTGGCACAGCCGGAATCTCTGGAATCAAACGCAAACTCCAGGACCTTCATTCCCGGGAATCCACTGTCATGGACAAGCTGACGCACAGAATCTGTCACATAGCCAAGATCCTCCGCAATGACCTGCTTCCAGCCAAGGGCCTGCTCCACTTTGCGGAACAGATCGATCCCGGGACCTTTTTCCCAGTGACCGCCAATGGCATTTTCTGCACCGTATGGAATGGAAAAATACTCGTCAAAGCCACGGAAATGATCGATCCTTACCACGTCATAAAGGCGGAATACGTAGCTCAGTCTGGAGATCCACCACTGATATCCTGTATTTCTGTGGTAATCCCAGCGGTACAGTGGATTTCCCCAAAGCTGTCCTGTTGCGGAAAAACCGTCCGGCGGGCATCCGGCTACAGCCACCGGCACATTCTCCTCATCCAGCTGGAAAAGTTCCGGATGAGCCCAGGTATCTGCACTGTCCATAGCTACATAGATCGGGATATCTCCGATGATCTGAATGCCTTTTTCGTTGGCATATTTTTTCAGTTTCATCCACTGCTCATAGAATTTGAACTGCATATACTGCTGGAATTCAATATCAAAATATAATTCTCTGCGATAGTAGTCCATGGCATTTGCCCAGCGAAGGCGGATATCCCCTGCCCATTTTGTCCACTCAACACCGCCGAACTGATCCTTTACTGCCATAAAAAGTGCATAGTCGGAAAGCCACCAGCTGTTTTCTGCAACAAATTTCTGATAATCCGGATTCTCTCTGGTGTTGCTGTTTTCGTAAGCTTTGCGGAGAAGCTTATAACGGCCTTTGTAGATTTTTTCATAGTCTACGCTGTCTGCTCTTCTTCCCCAGCTGACCTTATCACAGTCCTCCTTTGTAAGGACGCCTTCCTCCACCAGTGCCTTCAGGCTGATAAAATACGGATTTCCCGCAAAAGTGGAGAAGGACTGGTACGGAGAATCTCCGTAACTGGTAGGTCCCAGCGGGAGGATCTGCCAGTAGCTCTGTCCCGCTTCCTTCAGCCAGTCCACAAAATCATAGGCACTCTTTGAAAAACATCCGATGCCGTACTCTGACGGCAGGCTTGTGATCGGCATCAGAATGCCGGCTGCTCTTTTATCCATATCTTTTCTCTCCTTATGTTGAGCCCTGCATCTCAGAGCATCTTATCTATTATCCTCTCACGGATGCATATTCATATAATCTACGCAACCGTTTGCGTAAATTATACGTCCATTTTGCATGAAGTGCAATGCGTTTTTGTCTTTTCTACCTTTCTTACAATTTTTACATCCTGATTTTGTGCAGTTTTTCATTGTGTCAAACAGAATCTGTCTGCATCTCACTACCTGATTTTCTGTGCATCTGTTTTTACGCAATTTCATGCAATTTTCCGTGCAATATGTTTGACAGTATCCTTGTTATGAACTACAATATCTCTATCAGACTGAGATAAAAAAGCCGGATCAGAGGCATACTTCCGCTTTGATCCGGCATATCCGTGAGGAGGCAAATTTATGGCAGTAACCATCAAAGATGTGGCAGCTCTGGCCGGGGTGTCCCCGTCCACCGTTTCCAGAACCTGCAAAAATAATCCATCTATCAGTGAAGAAACCAAGGAACGTGTACGCAGAGCCATGGCGGAGCTTGGCTATGAGCCGAATTTTCAGGCCAGTAACCTGGCAGCACAGATTTCCCGCTCCATCGGTATCATCCTGCCTCCGTCCCCAAAGGAGACATACGAGAATTCCTTTTACCTTGAGACGATCCGGGGGATCAGCCACTACTGTAACGCACATCAGTATATCAGCACCATTGTTACCGGTCAGAATGAAGAAGAGATCCTTAACGCAGTACGTTCCATGTCCAGAAGCGGTAAGGTTAACGGATTTATTGTTCTTTATTCCCGTGTGAATGATCCTGTTATTGATTTTCTCTTCAGTGAAGGACTTCTCTATATCCTGATCGGAAAACCGGCACAATACACCAATCATACGATCTATATCGATAATGACAACCTTCTGGCCGGACAGGAGGCAACGGAGTATCTTTATGCTCTGGGCCACCGGAAGATCGCTTATCTGGGTGTAGATAATTCCCTGGTCTTTTCCGCAGACCGCAAAACCGGCTACATGACTGCGCTGATCAGCCACGGATTAACCGTACAGCCCGAATACTGTATAGAGGTTCCTGCCGCTTCCCAGAATGAGTTTCAGGAGCTTCGAAAGCTGCTTTTAAGTGAGGAGCGCCCTACAGCTGTGCTTGTCAGTGATGATATTCTGGCGCTTTCCCTGGAAAGGATCTGTATGGAAGCAGATATCTCCATACCGGAGGATCTGTCCATTCTTTCCTTTAACAACTCACTTTTTGCCAGACTGACTTCGCCTCAGCTGACCTCCATTGATATTAACTCCGGGCAGCTTGGAATGGAAGCAGCCACGCAGATGATCAGTCATATCGAAAATCCGAGCCTTCCGGCCACAAAGATCATTGTACCTCACCAGCTGATCGAAAGGGACAGCTGCCGGAGGATCTGATCTGCTTTCAAACAAAAAACAGGTATCTTCTCTGCTGACTGTGTATTGACCACCACTTATCGATCTGACATTGGTGGTCGATCTACCGCCCGGCAAAAAGATACCTGTTTTTCATTTTTTATAATGCTTTCTCATAACACCAGTACATATGTCCCCAGAGTTCACACTCTCCCACGTTCTCAAAATTCAGCTTATTATAAGAACGGAGTGCTTTTACATTGTCCTTCGCAACAAGAAGATGTACAGCTTTATAGCCCCGCTTCTTCAGTTCTTCCATCACACCCTTAAGAAGTTTCCCGGCAATCCCCTGATTCTGGAATTCCTGACATACTCCCACCCGGGAGACCTCCGCTGACGGCACCATGGTTTCTGACCAGCATGTGAGACATTCCACATTTGGATCATCATCAATGGAGATCACACCTGCGATATTTCCCGCATCGTCCCGCATACAGAACAGCGCATCTCTGGAAAGATCAAATTCCACTTCTTTTTCTGAAGGATACTCCTCTGTCCACACACAATAGGGCGTCCCCAGCAATGAACGGTACAGCTTCAGAACTGTATCTGCTTCTTCTCTTTTTACACGCTCGAAATTCATTTTATATCTTTTCTCCTGAAAATACATTCTTTTTCCGCCCGGATCCCGCCAGTATCAGGATCACAGCAAATGTAATGATCTCTGAACTCAGAAAGGAGCTCCACACGCCATTGATCCCAAATAATCCGGAAATAGCTTTTTCCCAGGACCGTCAAATCTGCAATCTGCACCATGTCCTTTTCTGATTCTGGTTTTCATCCCATTTATCATTTATTCCAACTCAAAAAAGCTTCTCTTTTTGTTACTGATAATAACATCTTTCGCTACACCCCGCCGGAAACACTGTCCGTTTTAACGTATATTTAAATTCCCTCTCATTTTCTGCAGCGTCCAGGATTTCCAACGCTTTTCGCAAATTCCGGATATCTTTTTCCATGTGATCCACATAGTTTCCCCGGCCAACCAGCTTCAGGTGCGTGATCCCTGCCTGCTTCAGCTGATACAGTGCACACAGTCCACAGCCTGTCTCACCACAAAGATATCCGGATTCATCATATGCTTTCAGATCCGGTTCCTGATCCCACGCCTGCTCCTGAAGAGCCATTATTTTTTCCGGAACAGCATCACCATTCCGTACAGTTCCAAGCCAATAGGACACCCTGCAAAGATATCCCATCTCATCACAGTGAAGAGAATTACAGAATGCTCCCGTAAACTGGCACATTTCATTCAGCACAAAGGCCTCGAACTGCATTCCCGCCTCCGGTCGGATCCCAGCCTGTTTTTCCACTTCTCTCTGAGATGCAATAACAGACTGCATATCCCGGAACGTGTTTTTCCGATGAAAGATCAATCTCTTCAGAGGAAAGCGCCGGAACATCTTCAGCATTTCACTGTTCACTTCCCCCGTCTCTCCGCTGAGATGGATCTCACAGGAAATCCCCCTGTTTTTCAGATAAACAAGAAGTGCCGGATCTGCAATGATATAGCTTCGAAATCCAATTCCCATGCACTTTTCTATGATATCTCCGATCTCCGGATACTGTTCCGGAAGATAATACAGGGAATTGAAGGTGAGATGCACCGGCTTTTTATATTTTTTTACCATCCGGGAAAGAATTTCCAGCTCACTGTATGCTCCAAGCTGAACATTACAGCAGAGAACCTCCCTGCGATTTAACGGCATTACTGTGCCGTATTTTTCCGCCCAGGAAAAGGGTACATAGCCACAGAAAAATTCATCTGCTCCTGCCTGCACAAAACGTTCATATTCATCTATGGAGCCTAACCCGGCTGTTATTTTCATACTGTTCTCCATGTCCTGTTCCTTTTTTCCGCAATGTATTCTTGTCAAACGGATATTCGCGATCCACCTTCGAAGCCTGCTCATCACCTGTCATATATTAACAACAATGCGATCCGGCTTTGTGCCTTTTATATTTTTCCACATTTCCGTTGACTCCGGAAGTGTTTTATCCACACC
>NZ_JBDGAB010000089.1:0-8662 GCF_040910705.1 Blautia sp. RTP21359st1_E11_RTP21359_211015 | reverse complement strand
CATCTGTACCACCGGATTTACCTGCGGCAATGAGTTTATCCTTCAGATCTGAGAACTGAGAGAGTGCAAAGATGTTATTCATCTTGTCGGAAGTGGCTGTGGTAGAGTCTGTAGAGTTCAGATATTTCTGTACAACAGCATCAGCAGAAGCAACAGTATCTTTGAATTTCTTATCAATAAGAGATCCATCATCGTTCTTCATGCTCTTGGCAGTATCAGAGATCTCTGTTACCTTATCAGCAACATCTGATTCTAAACTGTCAATCTTTTTCTTTGTGCTATCCAAACCTTTCTGTTCAATCCAACTTGGTTCTCTACCTTCATCCGCAATTTTCTGAACACGATCTTTGTACTCAGATTTAAGCTGATTTAAATAATCAATCATTTCAGAAGCTTCATCCAAATCATTGATTGAAGTTTTATCTTGATTATCGTAAGCTTCCTTTTTATAGTTCTTCTGGTATCCTTTTTTCTCAAGTTTCGTTTTGGCATCATTGGCTGCCTTCAGCTTAGATACGTCCACAGACTTTTCTTTTATAGCTACCTGAGAATCAAGAAGATTATTTTCTTCCTGGAGCTGACTCAGTTCTGCCTTTTCGTCAGTTGACTTATTTTCTTTAGCCCGGAGTTCGTAAATGCGTTCCTGGTTAGAATCTCTTTGAGACTGTAACGATTCCAGTTCGGACTGATTATTTGCATATTCCTGTGTTGACTGTGAATAATGTTTGTCCGCCATTCCTTTGGTAAGAGTAAACTTATCATTCAGTAAATGGAATCCACCAATACCAGCAGCGATTGTTCCCACAACAGCAAGTGCTGGGAGAATAGAACCAAGTGCCGTAAGCAAGCCAGATCCTAGTGTACCAACCTTAGTTACAATACCAGATAATCCACCTGCAAGTCCACTTGCTCCAGCAGAGAGTGCGCCTTTGAAACCTGAAGAAGCGGCTCCTTTAGCAAGAGATTTTTCAAGATCATCGCCAGTGGCTTGTGTAAATAATTGAGAAAATATTTCTGTCACTCCGTCAGTAATTATAGAACTACCATCTGATTTAGTATTTAAACGTCCAAACCATTTACCAGCAGTATTAAAGTCCATTTCACCAAGAACTTCTTTTATTTTATCCGTATCTTTTGAATTTATCGCTTTTTTAAGATTTCCGATTTTACTTAATGACTATAGTATGATAAAATTAAAAGAAAACGGAGGGGTAAAGGTATGTTAATTAAATGTCCTGAATGCGGCGGCAACGTCTCTGATAAAGCTCCAGCTTGCATACATTGCGGTTTCCCTTTAAGCAATATTCATAAAGAAAATATTTGTCTTGTTGATGGTCAAGAACACGATATGACAACGTTCATAGATAGCTATATGAAACTAACCGATGCTGAAAAAAAGGAATTATATGAAAAGACACTAAGCCGTTATAATGGTAATAGAGAAATAACCTCTCATAATACAACTCAAGTTATTAGGATGATACACGACCATTTTAATTGGTGGAATGATTATAAAGGTAATGATAAAGGATATCTTGCTGAGAAGTTCATTCTTGATTATATCGACCACAATTTCCAATACTTCGAATTCAACACTGCCGATATTCCAGATCCATCCAAAACAGTTCGCTGTCCAAAGTGCGGATCAACGTCGGTGACAACTCAGGAGAGAGGTTACAGTATTATGTGGGGAGTACTGGGATCAACCAAAAAGAAGAACCTGTGTCAGAAGTGTGGCTATACCTGGTGGCCGGGTGCGAGGAAGTAAGAGTGGAGATAATCACTCCTCTTCCCGGTCATCCAGAGCCTTTACATCCTTATTAATACATCATCAAATTGTTCAACCTTATATACACAAAGACCGAGAATTTCTTCTCGGCCTTTACTATGTATCCACTATTTTGAAGCAGTTTTTTTAGATTTTCTCGAAGTTTTTTTCTTTGACTTTTTGGCTCTCGCCTCCAGTTCTTCCGGAGATATTATCTGATAATAGGTTTCATTTCTATGCTCTTTTGATGTTTCTTTTCCCGAATATATTCTAAACGACACGCCCTGCTCTTCCAAACTTTCATTAATTTTCTTAATCTGAGCATACTTGATTCCATAATTTCTTCTGATTATTCCTTTAATCCTTTCAATATCCTCACCATAGAATCTTTTATCTGGCTCAAGATTCTTAGTAAATCCTTTCTCAATAATACCCTGCATTTTATATCTTGGTATAAGCAGCGGCGTTTTTATTCCATACTCCTCACAATAGTCCTGAAGTTCTTCTTTCCAGTCCTTGATATTCAATAACCGTATTTCCTCGTTATATTTTATCTCGAAAAGCTGAAATTTTTTCTTTATAAAGTTGTACCGGATATATGGATTCTGCTCCACAAACCTTATCAGAGAAAATGTCGGGCCATATTCAAACACATCTTCCTGCTCTTTTATATATGTGTCAACAAATTTATTGGCAGCAGTTATTTCCTGTTGCTTCGCATACTCATACAAAAGTTTATCATGTTTAATCTCATGCTGTTGTGCATCTTCAATGATATAAACTGTACCGCCCCCAACACGTACACGACCAAAGAACTGTATTAAATTGGACAGAATATGGTTATCACAGATTACACAGGCATTCTCATTTAAAATATCCACTCCCTCTTTTAATCTTGATGTGGATATTAAGATCTCGCATTCTTCCGGAAGCACTTGGTTCTGAATAAGACTTGTATATACCTGGTCATTGATTTCTTCATTGTAGCCTGGGAATTTTTCCTTTAAAGCTGCGTCCATATCTTTTCTTTTTTCATCCGAAACTATGACAGCAATTTTTTCAATCTCTCCAATTCTCTTATCCAATACTTCTCTGATTGTCTCTGTGATAGTAGCTGTGTTATTTACAAAGTAGATAACCTTCTTATTTTCTTCCAAGGCCTCCTTGATAACATCCACTCTTTTTTCCTTATAAATATATTTTATAGCCTCCGGTTTAACATAATTACAAATTTTTCTGTAATCCTCTATATGCCAACCATTGTTCCGAAAATAAGACTGAACTGGTTCTGGAGTTCCTGTCATTACAATAACCTTATGGCCTTGTTCTGCTGCATACTCAATGAATGTAAGCACATCAAACGAAGATCTGGCAAAAGTCGAATCTGAAGCCATTGAATGTATCTCATCAACAACAATGTACTCATAGCAGTTCAGGAAATTATCTACTGTCATTTGCATGTCCGCATGAGCATTTATCAAAATGTATCCAAGTTTAGCATTCGTTATCAGGTTTTCTCTCTGCCCGTCCTGTTCGCGCACAAAGCTTGTAAAACATGAGTGTGCAATATCCTCGTCTACCTTTGCACGCCTGGAAGTTATAAACAGTACATTTCCTTTTTGTGTCAGAACATCCTTTACCCATGTACTTTTTCCAGAACCAACACCTGCGATAAGCATAATCTTGTTTCCGTATTCCTCTATGAGCTTATCAATATCCAGGACATCTGATATATATTTTTTCTTCTCCGATTCTTCCCCATGCAGTTCTACAGCCTTATTTTCCTCTGCCATAGTCTCTCCTTTTCCTCATTTGCGAAATTTTTCTCCTGCTCTTAGAATAAGACAAATTTTCGCATTCAGCAATACCCAAACCTTTAAAAGGACCAGCAGCCAACTGCTGCCATTCCAACCAAACCTAAGCTGTTGGTTTATTTCTTTTTATCGTATGCTTTTTCCTTCTCTTTCTTACCATTCTATCTAATGGACTATATTCATCAAATCCTTCTTTCAGATCTGCGGCAAAAAGGTTTACATAATTTCGAGTCATATCAAGTGTTGAATGCCCCAACATTTTTTGCAGTCGGAACACATCTCCATTATTATGTATCCAAAGTTTAGCAAACGTATGTCTAAGCGCATGAACGCTGGTCTTTTTCACGCCTCTTGCTGCATTGTAATCACGAATAGATAATTTCAAGGCATTCTCTGTCAACTGTTCTCCAGACACATTGCAGAACAAGAACTCATCATCATCTGCTTCACTTCGAAAATCTCGTATAAACTGTGTAAGGACAAACGACAGCTCTGTACTCATAGGAATTATCTGAATTTTTTTATTTTTTGTCTGCTTCAACACTATTTCTTCATCCGGAAGATTTATATCCCGCATCCTCACATTACAAATTGTTTTCTCACGATTTCCCGTAGCCAGAATCCAGTTAATAATCGCCCAGCATCTCCACTCACAATAAGAATCCCCTTTGGGCTTCTCCAGTAAAGCCTTCAGTTCTTCTTCACTGTAAGTTTCTTTCACCGTCTCCTGCCCTTTTACAAGTTTTACTTCTATCTTGCGGCAGTATCCTGATTTACTGCACCAATTAAAAAATGCACGGATATCACGTAGATAATGATTTATTGAAGATACACTTAATTCTTCTTCCTGCAATCCCTGTGTAAAGCTCAAAACATCATCGTAATCAATCTCCTGGATTGACGCATCTGTACATTCCATGTAATCCATAAAACGCTTCAGGCTATCTTCGTAGTTCTGTAATGTACTCTCAGAAAGTCCCAGGATTTTTTTCTCATTCTTAAACATCCGGAATAATTCCCACACATTCCGCTCCTGATCGGCCCTCCTTTTTATCTTCTTACAAACTCCCATAGTATACCATCCTTTCTTTATTCAAAAGGATCTATACCTATAATCATGGTGTCTATATTAGACATTCTGATTCTATCTGATGATCGACATTTTCATCTCGGTCCATTTACTCCGCATCACTTCACGCCCAGATATCCTTATCCCCCCTGAAACCCGAATAAACACGACAAAAAAACACCGTCCCCGCAGCTCTATATCTGCAAAAACAGTGCCTTTAGTGCGTCTTCAGGGGTTCGAACCCTGGACACCCTGATTAAGAGTCAGGTGCTCTACCAACTGAGCTAAAAACGCTTATTTAATTATTTGTCTTTCGTTTTTTGTTTCGTTCGTTCCTCAAGACATGTTGTATTATACGTTATGATTTGAAGAAAGTCAACACCTTTTTTTAATTTTTTTTATTTTTTTCTTTTTTATTTTTTATATCTTCATTTGATGCAATTTTGTTCAGTGATTTTTCTATTTCTGACAGCGAATTTCTGATCTGAAATGCCTGGCTTTTGACGCCGCGTTTTACACTGTTAAGATTTCGACGGAATGAGTTGGATTTTCTTTTTTTCAAACCTTATTTTCCCCTCTTTCTTTATACAGATCAGGCAGCTTCTCCTGCAGATTCGTATATTCCTGCCTGACGCTCCCTCTTATTTATTATATGAAAACAGGCCGATCTGTTTACAGATCAGCCCGATAAAACAACCTTCTATATTAACGCAGAATATCTATGCGCCAGATAAGCTTTGATATCAGATACCTTCTGAGAACCACTTAACCTTACCTCTTCTATTTTTGTCTGATCACCATCTTACAGATCGGATTGCCCATGGAAGAAAACTTCTCCTCATACTCCGTCATCACATTTCCCTTCACCAGCTCCTCATCATGATGAAGATCAAACGTACAAATCTCCAGGTTCCAGTCAGACTCCTTCACCTCTTCCAGGGAAAATTCAAACAATCCACGGTTATCTGTCTTAAATTCCACAGTACCCTCTTTTTTCAGGACCTGCTCATACCTCTTCAAAAACTCCCTGGAAGTCAGTCTTCTCTTGGCATGACGGGCCTTCGGCCACGGATCGGAAAAATTCAGATAAATCCCGTCAACCTCATCCTTCTCAAAAATCTCCGGCAAAAGCCTTGCATCCACACGGATGAACACCAGATTTGAAAACTTCTCCCCGGCCTCCTCAAGCTCCTCCCTCTTCTGAAGTGCCCGAAGCAGCACACTGTCATACATCTCGATTCCAACATAATTCCTCTCCGGATGCAGCCGCGCCATATCCATCAGAAAACGCCCTTTTCCCATACCAACCTCAAGAAAAAGCGGTCTCTTCTCCCCAAAAACACTCGCCCATTCCCCTTTAAACTTCTCCGGTTCATCAATCACCCAGTCACACTCCAAAATCGCATCCTTCGCCCCGGGAATATTACGTAATCTCATAAATAACCTCCAAATTAATCTTCCTATGATATACAAATCAAATAACTACCTCTCGTAGCCAGCAAAAGCAGTCTATAACAATTCCCCAAACCAATGAAACCACTATAATACATCCGCCACCAGCCACACAAACCAGAATACCTGCACAAATCCAAAAAAATCATCATTCCTCTTCCAGAATATCCGATAAAACACCCTGTACAATGCATCCCAATATTCAACTATACATGTAACCCCCACCCCGCCGCAAGCAAAAAATAAAAAAAATCCTCAACCAGGCGACAGCAACGCGCTTCGCCATCCACCCCCAATACCATCCGCATCCATATACACATCCCCTCAACCAGGCGACAGCAACGCGCCTCGCCGTCCACCCCCAACACCATCCACATCCATATACACATCCTCCCAACCAGACGACAGCAACGCGCCTCGCCGTCCACCCCCAACACCATCCGCATCCATATACACATCCTCTCAACCAGGCGACAGCAACGCGCCTCGCCGTCCACATCCAACACCATCCGCATCCACACACATCGGCTCAACCTCACACATCCAACACCGCAGCATACATACACAAGTCAACAACCTCACACCACCACAACCAAGAACTCCTAAAAAAAGCCCGAGGGGTGTGCAGAGGGGCCATGGCTTTATGGCCCCTTTGCGGTTTTCCTCTTTTCCCACAAAAACCCCAAAAAATATCTTTTTACCCACATTTCCCTCAAAAGTTTGCAGAAAAATTAACAAATTTTTAGTTGTTTTTACCATAAAAAAGGTGTATCATATAAAAATCAATTATAAACAATAAACAAACAAGGAGGGCGTTATGGAACAAATCCTAAATAAGCTTTCGGAAATCGAAGCTACAGCCAATGCCATCATGCAGGACGCTGCGCGACAGAAACAGGCTCTCTCGGAAGAAGCAGAAAAACAGACGAAGGAATTCGACGCTTCACTTGAAAAAGAAACCAGCGACGAGATCCGGAAGATCCGTGAAGATCTGGCCCGCGAGAAAGACGCCCGGATCAATGAGCTTCGTGCAGAAACCGAAGACCAGCTATCCAGGCTGGATGCCTATTACGAAGCCCATCACGAAAGTCTTTGCAGTGAGCTGTTTCAGAAAATAACAGGCATCACCGAAACCTGAAGGGAAAGGAAGTGATTCAATGGGCTCTGTCCTCTCATACAGCGGACTCTCCACCAAGATCCGCGCCATGCAGAGCAGGCTTGTGACAGATGAGCAGCTGGAAGAAATCGTTCAGCTTCCCAATGTCCCCCAGGTAACAGCCTACCTGAAACGGACTCCCGAATATCAGAATATCTGGTCCGGTCTCGATGAAAATGATCTTCACCGCGGACAGATAGAAAAACTCCTGAAGAAATCCATCTTCCTGAATTTTTCAAGGCTTTACCACTTTGCAAATCAGGAACAGCGAACGTTCCTGTCGCTTTACTCGAAGCGTTATGAGATCCGCGTCCTGAAAGAAATCATGACGAATCTCTTTGACCACCGGGACACCGATCCCGTAGATATTTCTCCCTACCGCGATTTTTTCAGACATCATTCCAAGCTGGACATTGACAGGCTTACCGCCTGCACCAATATGGATGAATTCATTGCGACACTGAAGGGAAATGATTTTTTTATTCCGCTGTCTCAGGTCAACGAACGTGGAAATGCCACGCTTTTTGACTTCGGCATGGCACTTGACCTTTCGTATTTTTCACAGATCTGGAATGTGCGGAAGAAGCTTTTCAAAGGTAACGATCTGAAACAGATCACCAAGGCTTACGGTGAAAAATTCGATATGCTGAACCTGCAGTTCATCCAGCGCTCCAAACGCTGCTTTCAGATGGAACCGGCTGCTATTTACGCATTGCTGGTCCCCATGAACTACAAGCTCCGCAAAGAGGAGATCACCACCCTTGTGGAGGCCCCTACACCAGAAGAGTTCCGTCGTATCTTCAATGGAACTTATTATGGTAAGAAATACGAACAGCTGACCGTCGCCAGTCTGGAAGAATTTTATAACTATATTCTTCGCAGCATACTGGAACAGGAAGCACGCAAGGATCCCTATTCCGTAGCAGTCATCTATTCCTATTTATATCACAAAGAACATGAAGTCAACCGTCTGACCATTGCCCTTGAATGCGTGCGCTATGGCGTGGACCCAGAACAATCCCTGCGTTATATACGCAACGGTTAATAACCAGGAGGTAGCAACGTGATTGAAAAAATGAATTTTCTAAGCATCACCGGTCCCAAGGCAGATATCGACCGGGTTGTAAACACCTACCTGTGCAAGTACGAGATTCATCTGGAAAACGCTCTCTCAGAGCTGACCACAGTAGAAAGTCTGACGCCTTTCCTGGATGTCAACCCCTACAGAGATGCCTTAAATTCCATCAATACCATTTATGAGGAGCTGAAAACTCCTCCGTCCACTTCCAACAGAAGCCCGGGTATTGAAACAGCACTTTCCACAGTAAAGGAGATCCGCTCCCAGGCGGATCAGCTCCAGAAGGAACAGTCCGAACTGGAAGAAAAATGTTCCTCTCTGGAAG